>JAXDHL010000026.1:0-2915 GCA_034664525.1 Solirubrobacteraceae bacterium | reverse complement strand
GCGCGGCGGTCGAGGTGCTCGACCTGCGCTCGCTGGTGCCGCTCGACGAGGCGGCGATCCTCGACAGCGTGCGGCGCTGCTCGAAGGTCGTCGTGCTCGACGAGGCCAACGAGACGTGCGCGGCCGGGGCCCAGGTGGCGGCGCTGATCGCCGAGCGGGCGTTCGAGGATCTCGACGGGCCGGTCGTCCGGCTGGCGACGCCGGACGTGCCGATCCCGTTCTCGCCGCCGCTCGAGGCGGCGGTGCTGCCCCAGGTCGAGGACGTGCGGGAGGCGTGCCGTGAGCTCCTCGCCTACTAGGACCGACGTGGTCATGCCGCAGATGGGGGTCTCGGTCTCCGAGGGGACGGTCGTCGAGTGGCGCAAGGACGTCGGCGACCAGGTCGACCGCGACGAGGTCGTGTGCTCGATCTCGACGGACAAGATCGACACCGACGTCGAGTCGCCGGCGGCGGGGACGCTGGCCGAGATCCTGGTCGACGTCGGGGCGACCGTCGACGTCGGCACGGTGCTGGCCGTCATCGACGCCAACGGCGCCGAGCGCGAGCCGGAGCCGGAGCCGGAGCCGGTCGCCGTCGGCGGTGCCCGCCACTACTCCCCGGTCGTGCGCCGGATCGCCGCCGAGCACGCGATCGACCTCGAGACGGTCGCGGGCACCGGCCGCGGCGGCCGGGTGCGCAAGCAGGACGTGCTGGCGCTCGTGAACGGCGACGGCGCGCCCGCCGAGGCGCCGATGCACATCGAGTCGCCCTACCAGGCCGACGAACCCGCGCCCGCCCGGGCCCGCGCCGCGCGCTGGGTGCAGCGGGACGAGCCCGAGGCCGCCCCGCCCGGCCGCCTGTCGCGCATGCGGCGGACGATCGGCGAGCACATGCTGCACTCGCTGCAGACCGCGGCGACCTGCACGACCGTGATCGAGGTCGACATGAGCCGCGTCGAGGCCGAGCGGGCGAGGCTCGGGATCACGGCCCTGCCGCTGGTCGCCCGCGCGACGATCGACGCCCTGCGCGAGTTCCCCGCACTGAACGCCACGCTCGACGGCGAGGACTACACGCGCCATCAGGCGGTGCACCTCGGCATCGCGGTCGCGCTCGGCGAGGAGGGCCTGATCGTCCCGGTCATCCGCGACGCCCAGCTGCTGTCCGCCGAGGGCCTGGCCGAGCGCATCCGCGACGTCGCGCGGAGGGCCCGGGCCACGGCGCTCACCCCGGACGAGGTGCGCGGCGGCACGTTCACGATCACCAACCCGGGCCAGTACGGCTCGATCCTGGCCACGCCGGTCATCAACCAGCCGCAGGTCGCGATCCTCGACACCGAGGCCACCGTGAAGCGGCCGGTGGTGGTCACCGACGCGGCCGGCAATGACGCGATCGCGATCCGCCCGATGGCGTACTTCTGCCTGTCCTGGGACCACCGGGCGCTCGACGGCGCCGAGGCCGCGCGCTTCCTCGCCGCGATCCGGGAGCGGCTCGAGCGTTAAGTGTGCACCCGCACAAGCGGGGGTAGCGCCGCTCGTATGCAGTTCCTGCGAGAAGCCTTTGGGGGAAATCGCTTCGTCGCCCGCGTGTCGATCATCGCGGCTCTCGGCGGACTGCTGTTCGGCTACGACACGGGCGTCATCTCCGGCGCCCTGTTGTTCATCAAGGACGACCTGCACGCGTCCTCGTTCGAACAGCAAGCAGCGGTCGGTTCCCTCCTGCTCGGCGCCGTCGGGGGCGCCATCCTGTCCGGTTGGCTGGCCGACCGCATCGGCCGCAAGTGGACCCTGATCGCCGCCGGGCTGATCTACATCGTCGGCGGCCTCGCCTCGGCGCTGTCGCCGGACGTCTGGTTCCTGATCGTGGCGCGCTTCGTGCTCGGCTTCGCCGTCGGCACCGCCTCGTTCGTGGCGCCGATGTACATCTCCGAGATGGTGCCCAAGCACCTCCGCGGCGGGATGACGAGCTTCAACCAGCTCATGATCACGATCGGCATCCTGGTCGCCTACCTCGTCAACGCGGGGCTGAAGGACGCCAGCAACAACTGGCGCTGGATGCTGGGCCTGAGCGTCATCCCGGGCATCGCGCTTGCGATCGGGATGCTGCGCCAGCCCTACAGCCCGCGCTGGCTGGCCGAGCAGGGTCGCGAGGACGAGGCGCTCGACGTGCTGAAGCGCGCCCGCGCCACCGACGAGGAGGCCCGCGAGGAGCTCGAGGAGATCAAACTGGCCGCCAAGGAGGAGGGCCACCTGGCCGACCTCAAGACGCCGGCCGTGCGCCCGCTGATCAGCCTCGGGCTGTCGCTGGCCATCCTGCAGCAGCTCGTCGGCATCAACACCGTCATCTACTACGCGCCGACGATCCTCAAGTACGCCGGCCTGAACACCAGCTCCGCCGTCACCCAGACGGTCTTCATCGGGCTGACGAACGTGATCTTCACGATCGTCGCGGTGCTGCTGCTCGACCGCCTGGGACGCCGGTTCTTCCTGATCGGCGGTACGGCGCTGTGCTCGCTGTCGCTGGCCGCGCTGGCGATCTTCTTCGGCTCCAAGGGGCTGCAGAAGGACGGCGGCTGGATCGCCCTCGTGGCGCTGATGGTCTACATCGCCGGCTTCGCCGCCGGCCTCGGCCCCGTGTTCTGGCTGATGATCTCGGAGATCTTCCCGCTGCGGGTGCGCCCGCCGGCGATGGCGGCCTCCACGGTCGGCAACTGGGGGGCGAACTTCGTCGTGTCGTTCACGTTCCTGAGTCTGATCACCGCCGCCGGCCGCGCCGGCACGTTCTGGATCTACGCCGCGATCGGCGTCTTCTCGACGGCCTACTTCTTCTGGAAGGTGCCGGAGACGAAGGACCGCACGCTGGAGGAGATCGAGCACGAGCTCGGGACGGATCCCGACGAGGTGCGCGAGCAGACCCGCGAAGGCAACGGGCGCTTCGA
>JAXDHL010000025.1:0-5729 GCA_034664525.1 Solirubrobacteraceae bacterium | reverse complement strand
GCGACGTCGTCGACGTCCTCGAGCAGGATCGCGAACTCGTCGCCGCCGAAGCGCGCCACGGTGTCCGACGCGCGCAGCGCGCCCGACAGTCGCTCGGCGACCGCCACCAGCAGCCGGTCGCCGGCCTCGTGGCCGAGCGAGTCGTTGACGACCTTGAAGTTGTCGAGGTCCAGGAACAGCACGGCGACGCTCGTGCCGCGGCGCCCGGCCCCGGCGAGCGCGTGCGCGATGCGGTCGCTGAACAGCGTGCGGTTCGGCAGCCCGGTCAGCGCGTCGTGGACGGCCTGGTGCATCGCGTCGGCGACCATCCGGGCATCGGTCAGCGCCAGGCTGGCGTGCTCGGCGAACGCGATCAGCGCCTCCTGCTCGTAATCGCTGAACGCGCGCCCGGGCCGCGGCGAGGCGACGGCCAGCGAGCCGACGACGCGGCCGCGCTCCCGCACCGGCGCGCTGATCGCCGCCTGGCTGCCCATCCGGCGCACCGCGTCGATCACGTTGCCGGCCTCCTGGTAGCGGTCCACGACGACCAGGCGCTCCTCGGCGACGGCCACGCCGCCGGCGCCGCTGCCGACCGGCGAGCGGAGCATCTCCGACAGCTCGCTCAGCGAGAGCCCGATCGACGACACGATCTCGAGCGTCCCCGGGTCCTCGGGGTCGATCAGGCGCAGGCCGGCGATCGGCTCGTCGAGCAGCTCCGCGGCGCCGGCCACGATCGCGTCGAGCGTCTCCTGCAGATCGTCGCGGCGGGTGATCGACTGCTGGATGTTCGCCAGCCGCTGCAGCAGCGCGCGCCGCTCCTCGAGCGCGGCGACGACCGCGTCGAACTCGGCCTCCAGCACGGCGGCCGCCGTGGCCACGGCGAGCGTCGTGCCGGCATCGGGACTGGCCCGGCAGGCAAGCGAGCAGAAGTCAGCGAGCGACCGCGCGAACGCGGAATTCGCTTGATGGCGACCCGACATCAGGTCCAGCATCGACCCGCCGGCGCGCGCGCTTGAGCACCCCATAGGCTTGCTGCGAGATGGCACCGTCCAACGGCAGCGAGCCCCGCACGCTCTTCCTGATCGACGGCAACTCGCTCGTGTACCGGGCGTTCTTCGCCCTACCCGAGTCGATCGCGACCTCCGACGGGCGCCCGACGAACGCGATCTTCGGGTTCGCGTCGATGCTGGTCAAGCTGGTCACCGACCACGGGACGGCGCCGACGGTCGTCGTCTGGGACGCCGGCTCCTCCGGACGCAAAGAGGTCTACGCCGACTACAAGGCGCAACGCACCTCCCGGCCCGACCTGCTGCGGGAGCAGTGGCCCGCGTTGGAGCCGCTGGTCGAGGCGTTCGGGCACCGCAACTACAAGGTCGACGGCTTCGAGGCCGACGACGTGATCGCCACGCTGGCCGAGCAGGCCAAGGCCAAGGGCATCCCGACCATGGTCGTCACCGGTGACCGCGACGCGTTCCAGATCGTCGGCGACGGCGTCCGCGTGATGGCGACCTCGCGGGGGATCACCGAGACCAAGGTCTACGGCCCCGAGGAGGTGCTCGAGCGCTACGGGATCTCGCACGAGCTGATCCCCGACTTCTACGGCCTCAAGGGCGACAGCTCCGACAACATCCCCGGCGTCCCCGGCATCGGCGACAAGACCGCGTCGGACCTGCTGCAGCGCTTCGGCGACCTCGAGACCGTGCTCGGCTCGATCGACGAGATCTCCGGCGCCAAGCGCAAGGAGAACCTGGCCAACCACGCCGAGGACGCCCGCATCTCCAAGCAGCTGGCGACCGTCAAGCGCGACGTGCCGGTCGAGCTCGACCTGTCCGACGAGTTCGAGCGCACCCCGGACCGCTCGAGGCTGCGCGAGATGTTCCGCGACTACGAGCTGCGCGATCCGCTGCGCCGGCTCGAGGAGGCGCTGGCCGAGGAGGAGGCGCCCGAGCTCCCGCGTCCCGAGGAGGCGACCGCGATCCGGCTCGACGTCGTCGAGGGCGGCCCCGGCGACCTGCCGACGCTCCAGGGCGAGGAGATCGCGCTCGCCGCCGCGCCGCCGCTGGTGCCCGAGGGCGAGCTGCTGGCCGCCCACCCGGCCTGGCGCTTCGGCGCCTGGGGCGGGGTCGGCGCCGCGCTGGCCGGCGACGTCGCCGACCCGGCCGAGATCGTGGCGCTCGCCGGCGACCGGCCGGTCGTCGCCCACGACGCCAAGGCGCTGCGCCACGCGCCGGAGAACCTCGCCTTCGACACCGAGATCGGGGCCTACCTGCTCGACCCCGCCCGCCGCGGCTACCCGCTCCACGAGCTGGCCGAGGAGCGCGGCATGGCCGTCGAGTCCTCCGACGACCTCGCGACCGAGGCCGCGCTGACGCTCGAGCTCGCGCGCCGCCAGCGCGAGCAGCTGACCGAGCGCGGCCTGACCGACCTGCTGACGGAGATCGAGCTTCCGCTCGTGCGCGTGCTGCTGGCGATCGAGGACGCGGGCATCAGGCTCGACACGCGCCGGCTGGAGGAGGTCGGCGCGAGGATCAACGAGCGCTGCGAGGTGCTCGAGCGCGAGATCTGGGAGCTGGCGGGGGAGGAGTTCGTCATCGGCTCGCCGCAGCAGCTCGGGTCGGTGCTGTTCGAGAAGCTCGGGCTGTCGCGCAAGCGGCGCGGCAAGACCGGCTACTCGACGGACGCGCGCGTGCTGCAGGCGATCCGCGACGAGCACCAGATCATCCCGAAGATCGAGACCTACCGGGAGCTGTCCAAGCTCGCCCAGACGTACTTCGACTCGCTGAAGGCGCACATCGGGCCCGACGGCCGCCTGCACACGACCTTCTCCCAGACCACCGCCGCGACCGGCCGGCTGTCGTCGATCAGCCCGAACCTGCAGAACATCCCGATCCGCACCGAGACCGGCCGCGAGATCCGCGCCTGCTTCGTGGCCGAGCCCGGCAACCTGCTGCTCTCGGTGGACTACGGCCAGGTCGAGCTGCGCGTGCTCGCCCACATCGCCGGCGAGGACGTCCTGCGCGACATCTTCCGGCGCGGCGGCGACGTGCACACGGAGACCGCCTCGAAGGTGTTCGACCTGCCGCCGGACCAGCTCGACGTCGGCATGCGCTCGAAGGCCAAGATGGTCAACTACGGGATCGTCTACGGCCTGTCGGCGTACGGGCTGTCGGACCGGCTGGGCATCGCGCAGGCCGAGGCGCAGGAGTTCATCGACCGCTACCTGGAGCGCTTCCCGGCCGTCGCGCAGTTCATGAAGGACGCGGTCGAGCAGGCGGAGCGGCACGGCTACGTGTCGACGCTGTTCGGCCGCCGGCGCCAGATCCCGGAGCTGCGGGCGCGCAACTGGGGCGTGCGCAAGCTCGGCGAGCGGCTGGCGGTCAACACCGTCATCCAGGGGACGGCGGCCGACATCATCAAGATCGCGATGATCCGCGCCCACGTCGCGCTCGCGGACGCAGGGCTGGCGACCAAGCTGATCCTCCAGATCCATGACGAGCTGCTGTTCGAAGGCCCGGAGGCCGAGATGGAGGCCGCGCGCGAGATCGTCTGCCGGGAGATGGTGGCCGCGGCCGACCTCGACCCGCCGCTGGCGGTCGACGCCGGCATCGGGCCGAACTGGCTGTCGGCGAAGTAGCTCCACCGCGCCGGCTCGATGCCGCCCCGGCTCAGGCGGCGGCGCCGACCGGCTCCGCCGGCCGCGGGGCGGCCACCGGCGGGGTGGGGAGGACGGCGTCCGGCGGGCAGATGCCCAGGTAGTGCCGGAACGCCCAGTGAGCGACGCGGCGGCGGCTGAACAGCCGCGTCAGGGTGTCCAGGACCGGGCCGTGCAGGTGCCGGATCGACTGCTGGACGCCGAACAGGCACTCGAACGGGACCCGGTGCTCCGCGCTGAGGCGCCCGTACCGCGCCAGCGCCTCGGAGCGGTCCTGGCGGCCGGCGACGACGTCGGCCAGCTCGCGGCCGAGCAGGGTGCCGAAGTACAGCGCCGGCCGGATGCCCTCGGCGGTCGTCGGCAGGCAGTGGCCGGCCGAGTCGCCGACGAAGAAGACGCCGTCCTCGGTCGCCGCGCGCAGGCGGTGCGGGATCCAGTTGCCCTGGTAGCCGTCGGGGGTGCGGCCGACGTCGGCGACCAGTTGCACGGTCGGGTCCTTCACGCGCACGCGCGGGTCGAAGGAGCCGACGCCGATGCGGACCTCGTCGCGTGCGGGGAACGACCAGCTGTAGCCGGGGGTGACGTAGGTCGTGTCGAGCCACAGCTCGAGATGGTCCGCGGCACCGCCCGGGTGGACCTCCAGGCCGCGGCTCAGCGTCGCCGCCGGCGGCTGGATCGACGCGCGACCTGACAGGACGCGGCGCCAGCCGAGGGCGTCGACGATCAGGCCGGCCTGCAGATCGCCGCGGTCCGTGTGGACCGTGACGTCGCCGGGAACGGCGCCGGAGGCGCTGTGAGAGGCGAAAGGCGATGTCCGCCCGTCCACCTTGGCGATGTCGAACTCGGCGTCCCCGCACTGCGCCCACAGCAGCCGGCAGAGCTCCCGGTAGTCGAAGGTGGAGAACGTCCACGGCAGCGGCCAGCGGCGCGAGAGCTGCGGCGTGTGGACCACCAGCTCACCGAACGTCTGCAGGATCGAGCCCTCCAGGCCGAGGTTGCGCAGCAGCTCGGTCGGGGCCGCGCAGGCCGAGGTCTGGCGCTCGCCGATCTCGTAGCGGTCGATCACGAGCACGCGCGCGCCCGAGGCGCGCAGCTCGCGGGCGACCGCGAGTCCGGCGAACGACGCACCGCAGATCAGTACGTCCCAGCGGCCGGTCAGCGGGGTCCGCTCGGCGCCGCGCTTGGTCGCTCGCTTCGGCATCTGGGCGCTCAGGGTACCGTCGCCCCGCCGCACGAGCCGGCCCGCAACGGCCCAGGGGGTCGCCTACACTCTCACCTTCCACATGAACGCCACTATCGCCCCTTCCACCCCCGAAGCCCACGTGGTCGACGGCTCCGACGGTCTCCTGCTGGAGATCGACGGCCGCATCGTCCCCAACTACGACGCCACCATCACCCCCTTCGAGGAGGGTGACGTCGTCACGGGCAACGTCGTCCGCATCGATAAGGACGAAGTCCTCATCGACATCGGTTACAAGAGCGAAGGCGTCATCCCGTCGCACGAGCTCTCGATCCGCAAGTCGGTCAACCCGGCTGACGAGGTCGAGCTCGGCGAAGAGGTCGATGCGCTCGTGCTCACCAAGGAGGATCAGGACGGCCGCCTGATCCTGTCCAAGAAGCGTGCCCGCTTCGAGCGCGCCTGGCGCCGCATCGAGGCGGCGGCCGACTCCGGTCAGCCCGTCGAGGGCCAGGTCATCGAGGTCGTCAAGGGCGGCCTGATCATCGACCTCGGGGTGCGCGGCTTCCTGCCCGCCTCGCTGGTCGACATCCGCCGCGTCCCGAACCTCGACGAGTACATGGGCACCTCGATCGAGTGCAAGGTGATCGAGCTCAACCGCTCGCGCAACAACGTCGTCCTCTCGCGCCGCGCGGTGCTCGAGGAGGAGCGCAAGGAGCAGCGCCAGCAGATCCTCGACCGCCTGCAGCCGGGCATGGTCATCGAGGGCCAGATCTCGAACATCGTCGACTTCGGCGCGTTCGTGGACCTCGACGGGATCGACGGCCTGATCCACATCTCCGAGCTCTCGTGGTCGCACGTCAACCACCCGAGCGAGATCCTGAACATCGGCGACACCGTGCAGGTCAAGGTGCTCGACAT
>JAXDHL010000024.1:0-9306 GCA_034664525.1 Solirubrobacteraceae bacterium | reverse complement strand
ATCGGCCGAGCACCCAAGTGATCCACCACGTCGATGCTCGGCCGATCGACGCCTGACCCGGCCTCCGGCGCCGATTCATCCACGATGATCGGTGGATCCAGGCTTAGCCCCCTCGAGCCGCCAACGGCTCCCTCGTCTCCTCGTCTGTCGACGCCCGCTGCTGGGTTGGCGGTTCGCTAACCGCGTAGCTCGACGACCACGCGCGTGCCGCCCCCGGCGCGCGCGTCGAACCGCAGCTCCCCATCGCGCGCGGCCACGCGCTCCTCGAGCAGCCGCAGGCCGAGGTGGCCGTCGCGCTGCAGCTCGGTGCGGTTGACGTTGGCCATCCCGATCCCGTCGTCGAGCACCTCGAGCACGACGCGCGACGGGTCCGCGCGCGCGAGGCGGACCTCGAAGCGGGTGGCGCGCGCGTGCTTGGCGACGTTGACCAGCAGCTCGCGCGCGATCGCGACCACGAGCCCGTCGGACTCGGAGGCGAGCGCGGGCTCGACGTCGACGCGGCCGGCCGCCCCCGTGCGCCGCTCGACCGACGCCGCCAGCTCGCGCACCGCCTCCCCCACCGGCGTCGAGGCTGCCGCCGGCGCGTGCATGCGGCTCATCAGCTCGCGCAGCTTGCGCACGGCCTCCGCGACGGAGTCGTGCGCCGACGCCAGCGCCTCGGCGTCGCCGGCCAGCCCCTCGACGATGTCAGAGCGCGCGGCGAGCAGCGTCTGCAGTGCGTCGTCGTGCAGCTCGGCGGCCACGCGCCGGCGCTCGCGCTCCTCGGCCTCCAGCGCGTCCAGCAGCATGCGGTCGCGCTCGGCGGTAACCCGCGCGATCTCAAGCGCCCGCTGCTCGGCGCGCGCGACCCCGCGCACCATCAGCCCGAGGAAGAACACGAGCAGCGCGACGCCGGCGAGCACGCCCCGGCCGACCTCGTCGACGAGCAGGACGGTGCCGGCGGCGAGGAACGCGAGCACGACCTCCGAGGGGGCGACGGGGAGCAGCGACCGGCGCATGAGGACGGACGGCGGCGTGCCCGCGCCCGACATCGCCGCGGCGAGGTTCGCGAACGCGACCAGGTCGACCAGCAGCGCGCAGGCCAGCAGCAGCGCGCCGTAGCCGAGCGTCCCCTTGGCCGGATCCGCGGCATCGAGCACGAGGGCGGCGGCGAGCACCCCGATCCCGTAGCCGGCGCAGTTGGTCAGGGCGGCGTGCAGCGGCGTGTCTGCGCGCACCGCGTCGGCCGCGTTCATCACGACCAGCACGAGCATCGCGGGCAGCGGGCCGCAGAGGAACAGCGCCAGGAACACGCCGAGCTCGGCCGGCGAGACGCGCACGTGGCCGAGCTCCAGCGTCAACACGTCGATGCCGAGCGCCACGGCGGCGATGCCCAGCGGCAGCCACCACGGCTCCCAGTCGCCGCGCTCGGACAGGACCGCCGCGCCGGCGATCGCGAGTGCGAGGATCACGCCCTCGCGGACGGCGATCCGGCGGTATGCCGCAGCGGCTGCGCCCATGACGCCACGATGATCCCGTACGGGGAGGCGGCGGGGTACGCTTGCGCACGCTGATGCCGGGCGTGCGCGTGCTGGTCGCCGACGACCATCCGATCTTCCGCGAGGGCGTCGCCCGCGCCGTCTCCAACCGCGATGGCCTGGAGGTCGTCGCCCAGTGCGATCGCGGCGACGACGCGCTCGAGCGCATCCGGGAGGTCCGCCCCGACGTCGCGGTGATCGACTACCGGATGCCGGGCCTGGACGCCGACGGGGTGCTGGCCGGGCTGAACGCCGCCGGCTCGGACACGCGGGTGCTCGTCCTGTCGGCGGTCACCGAGCCCGACCACGTGCTGGCGGTGCTCGAGCGCGGCGCGGCCGGCTACCTCAACAAGGACTCGGACCGGTCGGTGATCGTCGAGGCCGTCGAGCGCATCGCCGCGGGCGGGACGGTGATGGGGGCCGACGCGCAGTCGGCGATGCTGTCACGGGTGCGCGCGGGGGCGCGCCACGGGTCGGTGCTGACCGACCGCGAAACCGAGGTGCTGGCGCTGCTGGCCGAGGGCCTGTCGGCGCCGACGATCGCCCGGCGGCTCGTGGTCGAGCCGAGCACGGTGAAGTCCCACCTCAAGAACCTCTACGGCAAGCTCGGCGTGAGCGATCGCGCCGCCGCCGTCGCCGAGGGCATGCGGCGCGGCCTGGTCGACTGACGCACGCCTCCCCCGATCGGAGGAGAGCCGGCTCCCCCGCCGGATCCCCTGATCGCCGGATGGAGGCGCGGGCCTGCGCCGTCGAAGATCGGCATCAGCTGGTCGAGGCTTCAAACCGGGGAGCATCATGGTCCGCAAGTGGTAGGCACCAGGTAGGTCGCAGCTGACAGCACGCCCGGAGGTCGGGAAGGCCTCCGTTTTCTCGCAGCACCGGTCGGATCTGATTCGCAGGAGGCACGTCGGATGTGGCACTTGCTCGGCCGGGCACCGGCCCGGCGCTACTTCATCGCCTGGACACAGTCGGCGGTCGGCACCGGTGCCGGCTACGTCGCGCTGCTCCTGCTCGCCTACCAGACCTTCCGGTCCCCGTGGGCGGTCGCCGCGATCCTGCTGGCCGAGCACCTGCCCTGCATGCTGCTCGGACCACTCGCCGGCGCGGTCGTCGACCGCGTCCCGCGCCGCAGCGCCGCCATCGCGGCCGACCTGCTCGGCGCCGCCGCCTTCCTCGGCCTCGCCTTCGCGGCGGCGTTCCCGGTCGTGCTCGCCCTCGCGCTGCTGGCCGGCGTCGGCGTCGCGGTCGCCCAGCCGGCGGCGATGGCCGGCCTGCCCGAGGTGGTCGAGCCCGAGGACCTGCCGGCCGCGACCTCGCTGCACACCGGCATCGAGGAGGCGGGCGTCGTCGTCGGCCCGCTCGTCGCCGCGCTGGTCCTCGCCGGGGCGGACCCGTCGGCGCTGATGCTCGCCAACGGCGTGAGCTTCGCGCTCTCCGCCGTGCTCCTGCTGACCGTGCGCTTCACGCCGCGCCCTGCCGCCGCGGGCGCCGCGCCGGCCGACCTCGCGATCGAGGGGGACGCGGCGTCGCTGACCGGCTCCGCGGGAGCCGGCCTGCGCGCGCTGCGCGGGATGCCCGGGGTGCGCACGCTCGTGCTCACCTCCACACTGGCGGTCTTCGCCTACGGCATGCTCAACGTGGCCGAGCTGCTGTTCGCCCGCAACGAGCTCGGCGTCGGCGACTCCGGCTTCTCGCTGCTCGTCGGGGCGATGTCGGTCGGCATGACGGTCGGCGCGCTGGCCGGCGCGCGCTCCTCCGACGGGCGCGTGTGGCGGCGCGAGTACCTGCTCGGCCTGGCGCTGATGGGCGTGGCGATGCTCGCGGTCGCGGGCGCGGAGTCCGTCGCGCTCGCGCTGCCGCTGCTGCTGCTGTGCGGCTACGGCAACGGGATCACGATCGTCCACGAGCGTCTGCTGCTCCAGCACACGGTCGTCCCGGCGCTGCACGGCCGCGTCTTCGGCATCCGGCGGATGCTGGTCAGCTGGTCGTTCTGCGGCTCCTACCTGCTGGGCGGCGCCGTGGCGTCCTCGGCGGGGCCGCGCATCCTGCTGGTGCTGGCCGGCTCGGGGATGCTCGCCGCCTTCGGCTGGGGCGTGCTGTCGCTCCGTGGCAGCTGGGTCCAGCGGCGCGCCCTCGCCGGCTCGGCCGCGTAGCTGGACTCCTGCCGACACTCCGGATAGCGTCGTGGCCATGCTGCGTCGTGTGGGGGTCCCCGTCGTCGTTTCGCTGGCCGTGACGGCCGGGCTCGCTCTCGCCGACGCGCCGCGCTCCGGGCCGGCCGCGCACGCCGCGGCGGTGCGGCTGCCGGTCGTCGACGGGTGCGTGCAGCGCAGCGTGCGGATGACGCTCGCCCCGCCCGCCGGGACCGTCTTCGCGTCGCTGAGCGTGCGCCTCGGAGACGACGAGGTGCTCCAGCTGGCCTCGCTCGCCGGCCCGGGCTCGCTGAAGGTCGCGCTGCCCTACGGCCGCACCCGGATCCGGGTGTCCGCGACCACGGCCGACGGGCGCTTCGTGCGCACAAGCCGCACCTACCGGCGCTGCGTGAAGCCCACGCCGCCGAAGGCGACCCCGACCCCGACCGCGACCGCCACGCCGCTCACGGGCGGCGGCGACCAGTAGCCGGCGGCCCCACCGGCACGTCCGGCGTCCGGGCGACGAAGATCGCCGTGATCAGGAAGCGCGCGCCCGGTGGCAGGGGACCGCTGGACCCCGGTCCGTCGCCGTCCATCCCCGCCTCGAACGCCTCCAGCAGGTCGAGCACGGCCGCGGCCACCGGCGCGCTCGGCTCGCCGCTCGGGACCGCGCACGCGAGCCGCGCGAGACCAAGCGTCTCCGTGTAGGTCGTGCGCGAGAGCAGCTGCGCGACCACCGTCGTGAGGTGGCTGACGATCCGCTCGACCAGCGGGTCGATCGCGTTGCGCAGCTCCGGCGGGGGTCCGAGATCGAGCGGCGGCCGGCCGGCGACCAGGCGCGACAGCTGCCCGCCGGCGACGGCGCGGACCTGCTCGTCGTCGAGCCCGGCCTGGCGGGCGCAGCGCAGCGTCTGCACGGCCGAGGCGAGCGGCCGGCCGTACGGCGAGTCGCTCGCCCACAGGACCTGCCCGGGCGGCGCGAGGTGGAACAACGCGACCAGGTCGACCGGGTTCCACCACGACGTGTCCACGTAGACGTTGCGCACCGTGCGCATGTCGCGCCACAGCCAGGCGAGGTCGGAGATGCCGGCGTGGGCGAGGATCAGCTTCGCGTCCGGGTACGAGCGCGCGAGCATCACCGTGTCCTCGCCCAGCGCCGGGATCCCGCGGCCGGCGTGGATCAGGACCGGGACCTGGCGCTCGTGGGCGATCTCCACCAGCCCGCGGACGGCGTGCGCGTGCATCGTGAAGCCCTCGGCGCGCGGGTGCAGCTTGATGCCGACCGCGCCGGCGTCGAGCGCCCGCCGCGCCTCGGCGAGCGCGCCGTCGCCGTCGTTGGGCTGGACGCGGCAGAACGCGTGCAGGCGCCCGCCCGAGTCCCGGGCGGCGGCGATGGCGACGTCGTTGGCCTCCGTGTAGCCGTCCGGCTCGTGCATCGGGAACACGAGCGCGCGGGCGTCGCAGGTGGCGAGCGCCTCCAGCAGCTCGGCCGGCGTCTGCTTGAACCCGTCGGGGTCGTTGGCGCCGATGTGCGTGTGCGCGTCGAATAGATCGAGGCCGCCGGCGTCCGTCCCCATCTGCTCGAGCCAGGGGGCGAGGACGTCGTCGAGCAGCGGCATCCGTGGCAACCTATACGGTTAGGGATCGTGCAGATCCGCCGGGTCCGGGTGCAGATCGAGACGGAGCGGCTTCGCATCTCCGGCGTCCTCCAGCTGCCCACCGAGGGCTACCGGAGCCGGACCACGGACTTCCTCAACGGCCACGACACCGGCTTCATCGCGCTGACCGAGGCCGAGGTGGTACCGATCGACGGCTCGCCCGGAGAGTCGCGCGACTACGTCGCGGTCGGCTGCCGGCACATCATCGCGCTGGCGGAGATCGAGGACCTGGGCGTCATCGACGAGCAGGAGAAGCCGAGCCTGCCCGGCATCGGCGCCGCCTCGGTGCCGCCCCCCGGCACCACGGCCTAGGCGTCGACGCCGCCGCAACCCGGGGTGAGCTGCGCGTCCTACCCTTAGGGCATGCTCGCACCCGACCTCTCCGACGCGCGCGAGTCGCTCGCCTACTGGGAGGACCGGCAGCGGCGCCTGCCGCGCTACGCCGTCCGCGCCCGCCGTGAGGCCCGGGACATGGCCGCGCGCTGGCGCACCCGCGTGGCGCAGGCCGAGCGCGCCGCCTACGGCGCCGGCCTGCTCGGCACGCTGCTGTTCCTGCTCGGCGAGCGCCGGCTGCCGACCGACACCCGCCACGGCGCGCGCCGGGTGGCCCGCCGCGGCGCCCAGGCCGCCGCGCTGCTGGCGCTGACCTGCGTCGCGCTGACCGTGCTCGCGCTGGCGGCCGTGGTCGACCTGGTCACGACGCTCGTCTGATGACCGCGGTCGCCGCCGATCTGGCCGGCGCCCCGGCCGACCTGCGCGAGCGGATCGAGGCGATCGCCGCCAAGACCGGCTTCGTGCCCAACGTCTTCCTGGCGCTGCTGCACCGTCCCGATGAGCTGCGCGCGTTCATGGACTACCACGACGCGGTGATGGAGCGCGACTCCGGGCTCTCGAAGGCCGAGCGCGAGATGATCGTGGTGGCCACCAGCGCCGCCTGGGACTGCCCGTACTGCGTGATCGCGCACGGCGCGATCGTGCGCCTGCGGACCAAGGACCCGCTGCTGGCGGACTTCCTGGCCACCAACTACCGGTCGGCCGACGTCACGCCCCGCCAGCGGGCGATGCTCGACTACGCCGTCAAGCTCAGCGTGCGCCCGCAGGAGGTCGGGGCGCCCGACGTCGCGCGCCTGCACGACGCCGGCTTCTCGGACGACGACGTGTGGGACATCGGGTCGGTCGTCGCGCTGTTCGCGCTGTCGAACCGACTCGCCCACGCCGCCGACATCCGGCCGAACCCCGAGTTCCACACACTCGGCCGCTAGACAGCGGCGGGCGGGACGCCTGGACGCGCGTCGTCGAGCAGGTCCCCGGAACGGATCCGCGCGGCCATGTCCTTGGACTCCGCGCGGTACACGCGGCCGTCCTCGAACTCGATCACGGGATACTTGCGCTGGCCGCTGAGACGCTCGAGGTCGTCGCGCTTGCCGCGGCGAACGGGGCCCTTGACGAGCTCGTATTCGATCCCCTGCTCATCGAGCGCCTTCTGCACCTTCCAGCACGGGTGCCCCTCGAACTTGACCCATTCGTTGCGACAGCGGTGGAGCTTGATGGCCACAGGTCCTCCGATCGACGGTCTCCGCGCATCGTACCGACGGCTCACGCCGGAGCGCCGCGAGCGACGTCGATGTCGCGGGCGGCGTTGATGAGCCCGATGTGCGAGTACGCCTGCGGCATGTTGCCGAGCAGCTCGCCGGTCGCGGTGTCGACCTCCTCGGCGATCAGCCCGACGTCGTTGGCGTAGCCGGCCAGCTGGTCGAACAGCGCCTGCGCGCGGCCGACCTCGCCGGCGCGCGCCAGGCAGGAGACCAGCCACCACGAGCAGATGACGAACGTCCCCTCCTCGCCGGTCAGGCCGTCGGCGTTGACGCCCTCGGCGGCGTTGCGGTAGCGCAGGACGAGCCCGTCCACGGTCAGCTCGCGGGCGATCGCGTCGACCGTCGAGCGCATGCGCGGGTCGGTCGCCTCGAGGAACCCGACGAGCGGCATCAGCAGCTGGGCGCCGTCGAGCTCGTCGGCGTCGAAGGACTGCGCGTAGGCCTGCTTCGGTTCGCTCCACCCGCGCGTGAGGACGGCCTCCCGGATCGCGTCGCGCTCCGCGGTCCACTCGTCGACCTTGGCGAAGTCCCCGAGCTGCGGGGCGAGGCTGATCGCGCGGTCCAGCGCGACCCAGCACAGGACCTTGGAGGACAGGTGATGGCGCGGCTCGCCGCGCATCTCCCAGATGCCCGAGTCGCGCTCGCCCCACCGGCGCGCGGCGGCGTCGGCCAGCTCGGCGACGAAGTGCTGGATCTCGGGGTGCAGGTCACCGAGCCGCTCGTGGTAGCGCGCGATCGCGCTCAACAGCTCGCCGTAGACGTCGAGCTGGACCTGGTTCCACGCCCCGTTACCGACGCGTACCGGCTTGGAGTCGCGCCAGCCGCGCAGGTGCGCGAGCTCGCGCTCGGAGAGGTCGTGCTCGCCGCCGATCCCGTACATGATCTGCAGCGAGCGGTCGAGCCCGTGGCCGCCGCCGGCCGACGAGGTCATGAACGACACGAAGTCCTCCACCTCGTCCGGGCAGGCGCCGACGTACAGCGCTTCCATGGTCAGCGAGGCGTCGCGGATCCAGGCGAAGCGATAGTCCCAGTTGCGCTCGCCGCCGACGTCCTCGGGCAGCGACGTGGTCGCGGCGGCGACGATCGCGCCGGTCGGCCGGTAGGTGAGCCCCTGCAGGACGCGGGCGCTGAAGCGCACGAGGTCGCGGTGCGGGGTGGGTGGGTACGAGTTGTCGTGCTCGTCCTCCCAGGAGCGCCACGCGGCGGCGACGTCCTCGATGCGGGCGGCGACGCCGGACGGGTCGGTCGCCTCGAGCACGCGCGCCTCCGGCGGGGCCCAGCGCATCGAGAGGCCGACCGTCTCGCCGGCGGCGACCGTGAAGCGCCCGCGCAGGGTCGAGGCATCGACGTGGGTCGGCGCGCCGATCCGGATCGCGATCGGGTTCGGCCCGCCGAACGTGCGCGCGCCATCGGCCGTCTCGCGCATCAGCGGCTGCACGAGCCCGTACTCGGGCCGCGGCGCGACGGTCAGCTCGAGCTCCACCGAGCCCTCGACGCCGGTGACCGCGCGCAACAGCTCGTGCGGCGCGTCCATGCCGAGGTCGTGCCCGCGCTGGCCGGGTGCGAACGCGAGCGCGTCGAGCATGCGCACCACGCCGAAGTCGGTGCTGTACGTCGTCTCCAGCACGAGCGTGCCCGGCAGGTAGCGGCGCTCCACCACGTACGGGCCGACCGGCGCGATCGCGCAGTGGCCGGCGTCGGGGTCGAGCAGGCGCGCGAAGACGGCCGAGGAGTCGAAGCGCGGCAGGCACAGCCAGTCGATCGACCCGTCCGTCCCGACCAGCGCCGCCGAGTTGCAGTCGGAGAGCATCGCGTAGGCCGCGACGGGCAGGAAGCCGGCGTCGTCGCGGGCGGCGGCCAGACGAGGGGCGAGCGGGATCCCGGTCATGGTGTCAGAGACCGGGAGCGACCGCCGGACGTTACGCGGCGTGTAACGCGCGGCGCCCACGACCTGCTGGACGGCGTCCGCGTGGGCAGGCGGCGACGGCGGGCGCGCCGCGATCTCATGCCGAGACGGCAGGGCTGGTGAGACAGGGGTGGGGTTGCAGGTGCACACACGTCACCGATCCGGTGGGGTGTGCGCGCTGGAGGTCCAGGAGCGACCACTCCCGCACACGGGCGGGAGCCCTGCGCGCTCGTGGTCGCATGACGACCACCAACCGACGAGGGTCAGCGAATCCACCAACGTGTGTCGAGCTGTGGCGCTGCTCTCCAGCCCAGCCGTCTCGGCAGGCGGCCGTTTTGGTAAGCGGGATGACCGTGGTTTGAGCACCCCTTCGGTGGCCTGACGCTCGCGGAACCCGACGCTACCTTGCGCCCCGGGGACCGCCGGGGTGGCGGTCCGGGGACCGGAGGGAGACGGTGATGTACAAGCAGGTGCTGGATCCAGTCGGGAACTCGCTCG
>JAXDHL010000023.1:0-3456 GCA_034664525.1 Solirubrobacteraceae bacterium | reverse complement strand
GTCGGGCTCTTCCACGGCGACATCCTCGGCGGCACGAAGTCGGCCTTCCTGGCGGTGACGCTGATGGACGTCTGGGAGTGGACGCCGCTGATCGCGCTGATCGTCCTCGCCGGCCTGACCTCGATGCCGCGCCAGGTGCTCGAGGCTGCGGCGATCGACGGCGCCAGCTACTGGGCGCGGCTGCGCGACATCGTGCTCCCGATGGTGTCGGGCGTGATCATCGTCGCGCTGCTGATCCGATCGATGGACGCCATCCGCTACTTCGACATCATCACGAACACCACCAACGGCGGGCCGGCGGACGCCACGAAGATCGTCCCGATCCGCCTCTACGAGACGGCGTTCCGGTTCTTCGACCTCGGCTACGCGGCCGCGATCGGGCTGTCGATGCTGGCGGTCACGATCATCATGGCGAACCTGTTCATGCGGGTCCTCAAAGCAAGGGGGTTGGCACGATGAAGGCCTTCCGCAGCGGCGCCGGGGGCCGGATCGGCCTGCGCGTCGTCCTCGGCGTCGTCCTGCTCTGGACCGTCGTCCCGCTCCTCTGGATGCTGCTCTCCTCGTTCAAGCCGGCGGCGGACCTGACGTCGAGCACGCCGACGTTCGGGTTCAAGCCGACGCTCGACCACTACCAGGCCCTGTTCTCGGGCGGCAACAACATCGGCCCGTACATCCGCAACTCGATCGTGGCGGCCGGCGTGTCCACGGTGATCGCCGTCGTGCTGGGGTGCCTGGCCGGCTACGGCCTCGCCCGCAGCCGCTTCCGCGGTAAGGACCACGTGGCGTTCTGGATCATCTCGCAGCGGATGGCGCCGATCGCCGCCGTGATCCTGCCGCTGTTCGTGATCTTCCGCTTCACCGGCCTGCTCGGGTCGACCTGGGGGCTGGTCGTCGCGTACCTGACGTTCAACCTGCCGTTCGCGATCTGGATCATGAACGCGTTCTTCTCCGAGCTCAGCCCCTCGCTCGAGGAGGCGGCGCTGATGGACGGCGCGTCGCGGTTCGCGGCGTTCCGCGACGTCGCGCTGCCGCTGGTCTTGCCCGGCATCGCGACGACGGCCATCCTGTGCCTGGTGTTCTCCTGGAACGACTACGCGTTCGCCGTCACGTTCTCGGGGCCGGACAGCCAGACGCTGCCGATCGCGGCCTCGCAGCTGGTGACCCAGACCTCGATCGACTGGGGGCAGCTGTGTGCGATCGGGACGATCGTCGTCGCGCCGATGATCCTGGTCGGCCTGATCGTCCGCCGCTGGCTGGTGACCGGGCTGACGCTCGGGGCGGTGACGGGCGAATGATCGGCGACAACGGCGGCGCCAACCGCGCCGCCGTCCTGTACGCGCCCCGCGACGTGCGCGTCGAGGGGCGCGCCGTCCCCGAGCCGGGGCCGCGCGAGGTGCTGGTCGAGATCGCCGCCGTCGGCGTCTGCGGATCGGACATCCACTACTACGAGCACGGCCGGATCGGCTCCCACGTGGTCAACGCCCCGATGGTGCTGGGCCACGAGTCGGCCGGCCGCGTCGTCGCGCTTGGCCCGGATGCGTCCCGCCACGCCGTCGGCGACCGGGTGACGCTCGAACCCGGCGTCCCCTGCGGCCGGTGCCGGGAGTGCCGGGCGGGGCGCTACAACCTCTGCCGCGACGTGCGCTTCTTCGCCACGCCGCCGATCGACGGGGCGTTCGCCAACTACGTGACGATCCACGAGGACTTCGCGTTCGCCCTGCCGGACTCGGTATCCGACGAGGCGGGCGCGCTGATGGAGCCCTTGTCGGTCGCGGTGTGGGCGTGCCAGAAGGCCGACGTGAGCGCCGGCGATCGTGTGCTCGTCACCGGCGCGGGGCCGATCGGGCTGCTCGCGGCCCAGACCGCCCGCGCGTTCGGGGCGACCGAGATCACCGTCACCGACATCAACCCGCACCGGCTCGCGCTCGCCGCGGCCACCGGCGCGACGCGGACCATCAACGTGGCCGACGAGCCGCTCGAGGAGAGCGGCGTCGAGGCGGACGCGCTGATCGAGTGCTCCGGGCACCCCTCGTCGCTCAAGGCCGGCATCGCGGCGCTGCGCCCGGCCGGGGTCGCCGTGATCGTCGGCATGGGCCCGGAGGAGGAGGGGGTCGTCCCGCTCTCGCTGATCCAGAACCGGGAGCTGTGGCTGACCGGCACGTTCCGGTACGCCAACACGTACCCGACGGCGATCGCGCTCGCCGCCGGCGGCCGCGTCGACCTCGAGGCGATCATCACCGGGCACTACGACCTCGACGACGCGGACGCGGCGCTGCGTGCCGGCCGCGAGGACCCCACCACCGTCAAGGTCATGGTCATGCCGCGGCCTGCGATCGCATAGATCACCACTGGGCGAAGACCCTGGGCACCGTCAGCTTCGCGCGGAAGGCGGCGGGATCGGTGCCGCGCCCGATGCTGGCGCGGGGGACGTCGTAGGGATCGGCGGGCCGTCCGGGCGTGTAGCCGCCGTACAGGCTGAACGCGTGCCGGACCCCCGCCTCGCGCATCAGCCGCTTCGTCGTGTCACCGAAGCAATCGCGCAGCCCGACGGGGTAGGCGAACGAGCGCATGGGGATGCCCAGCTGATCGTGCAGCCGGCGCCGGCAGCCCTCGATCTCCTCGCGCTGGCGGTCCTCGCCGGCGCGCGCCAGCACCGGGTGGGAGACCGTGTGCCCGCCGATCTCCATGCCCGCATCGCGCATCTCGGCGGCCATCTCCCACGTCACCCACAGGTCCCGCGCCAGCGCGTCCGGGCAGCGCCCCGACCCGGTCGCCTCGGCGCAGTACGCGAGGAAGTCCTCCGTGCGTCCGCTGTCCAGCCCCTTGTATACCCGCGTGAGCTGGCCGATCGCGCGCCGCCGGTCGCCGTCCAGCGCCACGCTGTCCGGCAGCCACCCGCCGGGCTCGAGCGTCTCCTTCGGGCTCGACCGGACCATCCAGGCCAGCTCGTCCCACCAGGGCACGTGCGGCCGGTCGAGGAAGCCGGTGGCGAGGAAGAAGGTCGCCCGCGCGCCGTGCGCGCGCAGCAGTGGGAACGCCACCTCGTAGTTGTCCCGGTAGCCGTCGTCGAACGTGAGCATGACCCGCCGCGCCGGCCGGTGGGCGGGATCGGCCAGGGCGTCGGAGCCGACGACGTCGAGGTGCCGGACGATCAGCCCCAGTTGCGCCGCGAAGACCGATCGCGTGGCGCTGACGACCCCAGGATCCAGCGGGGTCTCCGCGCCGTCCTCGAGGATCCGGTGATAGGCGAGCACGAGCGTGCCCCGCCACGGCGGCAGCCGCAGCAGCCACCCCATCCAGGGGGCGCCGAGGACGTTGGCGGCGAACCGGCCTGCTCCTGCCATCGACGCGAACCTATCCGGTGGGGGAGTCGCGGAAGGCCCATTTTCTGTGGAGCTGTGGGTCGGCGACGGCGACGTGGCGGGTGAGGACGCCGAGCTCGCGCAGCGTTCCACC
>JAXDHL010000022.1:0-7543 GCA_034664525.1 Solirubrobacteraceae bacterium | reverse complement strand
TCAGTGGCGCGCGGCCAGCGTCACCGGGCAGCGGTCCGGGTGCCCGCAGGCGTGCGCGTCGCAGAGCCGGCAGGTGCGGCGCGGGGCGGCCCCGGCGGCGGTCAGCGCGGACAGCACCGCCTCCAGGCCGGCGACGAACGGCTCGCGGCCGGCGCCGACCGGCGCGAGCAACTCGTGCAGCGTCGCCTCGCGGGCGGCGCGCAGGCGGCCGGCCTCGGCGTGGCCGGCGACGGTCAGGTACACGGCGACGGAGCGGGCGTCGGCGCCCGGACGGCGCTCCAGCAGCCGCTCGGACTCGAGCCGGTCGGCGAGCCGGACCGTCCCCGAGTGGGTCAGGGCGACCACACGGGCCAGCACCTCCACGGACGCACCGGCGAGCCAGTCGTCGAGCGCGAGCACGGCGGCGTCGCGCGGCGCCGCGGCGAGCCGGTCGGCGACGGCGAGGGCGGTCGCTCCGAGCAGGTTCGCGTCACGCGCGGAGGATGTGTGACTCACTCATGCATCGTATCCGCGCCGTGCACCCAGCCGCCGGCGAGCATCGTCGCCACCACGCGCAGGGACCCGAGCTGCTCGGGCGCGACCGCCAGCGGATCGCGGTCGAGCACGACGAGGTCGGCGGCCATCCCCGGCACCAGCCGGCCGCGGATGTGCTCCTCGCGGGCCAGCCAGGCCGGCTCGACGGTCGAGGCGCGCAGCGCCGTCTCGGCCGCGACGGCATGCTCGGGATGCCAGGCGGGCCGGCCGTCGGTCGTGCGCAGGACGCCGGCGCGCAGCCCCAGCAGCGGGTCGAGCTCCTCGACCGGCGCGTCCGAGCCGTTGACCAGCCGCGTCCCGGCGCCGGCCAGCGCCCCGTACGGGTAGGCGTTCGCCGTGTCGGCGCCCCAGAACGCGTCGGCGAGGTCGCGATCCGACGGCGCGTGGCTGAACTGCACGGACGCGGTCACCCCGAGCGCCGCGAAGCGCCCGACGTCGTCGGGATGCAGCAACTGGGCGTGCTCGATCCGCTGGCGCAGCCCGAGTGGCTCCCACGCCGCACGGGCCGCCTCCAACGCGTCCAGGGCGTCGCGATTCGCCTGGTCGCCGATGGCGTGCACGGCGACGGGCAGCCCGGCCGCGGCGGCACGGCGCACGATCTCCTCGAACGCCTCGCGGCTGAGGATCTCCACCCCCGAGCCGTCGAGCCGGCGTGCCGTGCGCGACCCGAGCGTCCCGTCCATGAACGCCTTCAGGTAGCCGACGCGGACGAGCGAGCCGGGCGCCGACGGCTCCGGCAGGCCGCTGTCCAGCCGCTCCCACGGCTGCGACTGCCAGACACGCAGGGTCAGCCCGTCCTCGGCCTCGAGGCGCCGGAACAGCTCGAGCGCGCCGAGCCAGCCGTCCTTGTCGTGGATCGCGGTCACGCCGCGGGCGTTCGCGAGCCGGACCCCGTCACGCATCGCGTCCAGGTACTCGTCGGCAGACGGCGCCGCCCAGCGGTCGCGGAACGTCCACGCCGACATCTCGCGCAGGACGCCGGTGGGCGCGCCGTCCGCGTCCGTCTCCACCACCCCGCCCGGCACCAGCAGCGGCCCGCGGGCGAGCGCCAGTCCCGCCGAGGAGACCCACAGCGAGTGGTAGTCGCGCGACATCAGCGCGATCGGGACGCCGGGCGCGGCGCGGTCGAGCATCGACCGGTGCGGCTCCGTGGCCGGGTGCCAGTCGTCCGCCCGCCAGCCGAGGCCGCGCAGCCAGCCGGTCGGCGGGGACCCGCGCATGGCCTGGGCGGCGGTCGCCACGCGGTCCAGCGCCTCCTCGATCGTGGCGGTCCCCTCCAGGCGGATCTGCCGCTGCGCCGCCGACCATGTCGGGAAGTGCACGTGCGCGTCCGAGAAGGCGGGCAGGACGCAGCGCCCGCGCAGGTCGACCTCGACGGGCGACTGCGTCGTCCGCGCGACGATCCGCCCGTCCTGCACCAGCAGCTCGGACGCCACCGGGGCCGCGGCGGCGAGCGTCCGCACCGGCCCGCCGCTGAACCGGACGGCTGTCATGGCGGGGACGCTACCGCGCGCCGATCGGCGGTTCGGGCCGGGCTCGCGCGTTCTGTTCCATGAGATGAGGGTGACCGAGGACGAGTTGCTGCTGGCCGCGCATTACGGCTTCGGCCGCCGGCTCGCCGACGTCGTGGCGGCCACGCTCACCTACCAGCGCGACCGCCGCACGCACGACCGCCTGACGGCCGAGTGCGCGGAGGCGCTGTCGGTGCTGGCGACCGCACGTCGCCTCGCGGACCGTCTGCCGCCGAACCTCGATCTGGTCGGGCTCGCGGACTCCCAGCACCGCCGCGCGGAGCGCGAGCTGGCCCGTGCCGGCGACCGCCTGCGGCTCTCCGCCGACGCGTTCTTCGACACCGTGGGTGGCGCCGTGGCCGACGTCGTGGCGACCATGGAGGCCAACGCCTGGGCGCTCGATCGCCCGACGCTGCTGACGGCGCTGCGCGTGCGGGCCGGCCTCGGGGCCGAGCCGCTGTCCGACGCGGCCTGAGCCCGCGCCGGCGCCGCACGGGGCGCTAGGGTCGACCCGATGTTCCATTTGCCTGTCGCCGCGGAGGCCGGCAGCAGGATCGCGCTCATCGTCATCGTCGCGTTCGTGGCGAACCGCCTGTCGCGCAGAGGCGTCAAGCGGATGCTGCGCGGCCTGCACTCCGGTGCGGTCCAAGAGCGACTCGGCGCCGTGCGCCGTGTCACCCCGGACGCGCTGCTCGAGACCGCGGAGACGTCGATGCGCGCCGAGCAGCGCATCGAGGCGATCGCCAGCGTCCTGCGCTCGATCGTCTCCTTCGTCATCTTCGCCGTCGCCAGCTTCATGGTCCTCGGCGAGCTCGGGATCAACCTCGGGCCGCTGATCGCGGGCGCCGGCGTGATCGGCGTGGCCGTCGGGTTCGGCTCCCAGGCGCTCGTGCGGGACTTCCTGTCCGGCATCTTCATCCTCGTCGAGGACCAGTTCGGCGTCGGCGACATCGTCGACCTCGACGGCACCACGCAGGGGACCGTCGAGGCGGTGAGCCTGCGCACGACGCGGCTGCGCTCGGTCGACGGCACCGTCTGGCACGTCCCCAACGGCGAGATCCGCCGGGTCGGCAACACCTCCCAGCACTGGTCGCGCTCGCTGGTCGACGTCGACGTCGCCTACGACACCGACCTCGACCACGCGCAGACGGTCATCAAGGCCGCCGCCGACGCGCAATGGAGCGCGGACAAGGGCGTGCTCGAGGAGCCGGAGGTGTGGGGCGTGCAGACGCTCGGGGCGCACGGCGTGACGATCCGCCTCGTCGTCAAGACCACGCCCAGCGAGCAGTTCCGGATCGGGCGCGAGCTGCGCCGGCGGATCAAGGACACCTTCGACGCCGAGGGCATCGAGATCCCGTTCCCGCAGCAGACCGTCTGGCACCGCCAGGCGGCCACCTGAATGATCTAACGGTCGGAGGCGAACTCCAGCATGGCGGCCATCGCGGCGCCGACGACGCCGGCCTCCCCGCCCCGGCGGGCGAGCCGGATCGTCGTCTCGGTGCCGACGCCCGGCAGGACGTAGAGCCTCGCAACCTCGCGGGCCGGCTCCAGCAGCAGGTCGCCGGCGGCGGACACGCCGCCGCCGATCACGACCTCGCTGGGATCGAAGATGTTGATGGCGTTGGCGATCCCGACGCCGAGCCGCTTGCCCAGCAGCCGCACGGCATGCAGCCCGGCCTCGTCGCCGGCCTGCGCCGCCTCGACCGCGTCACGGCCGATCAGCTTGCCGCGTACCCGCAGCAGCCGCGCGAGCTCCGAGTCCGGCATCTGGCGCGCGAAGCGCGCGGCCAGGCGGTCGAGCTCCGTGCCGGCGGCCAGCGCCTCGAGCGACCCGGGGCGCGGCGGCTTGCCCGCGGGGACCGGCACGTCGTCGGTCACGTCCAGGCCGATGACCATGTGCCCGATCTCGGGCGCCGCGCCGGTCACGCCGCGGAAGAGCTTGCCGCCGATCACCACGCCGCCGCCGACGCCGGTGCCGACGGTGAACATGACGAGGTGCGGAGAGATGAGCCGGGAGCCCTCGTAGGCCTCGGCCAGCGCCGCGCAGCTGCCGTCGTTCTCGACGAAGACCGGCAGCCCGAGGCGCTCGGTCAGGATCTCGCGGACGGGCACGTCCTCGAGCGGGATGTTGACGCTGAAGCGGATCCGGCCGGTCTTGAACTCGACGACGCTCGGGACGCCGATGCCGACGGCCTTCGTGTCGGGAGTGCGCAGAGCCTCGATGACGTCGCACAGCTGGTCGAGCAGCGCGTCGGCCGAGCCCGTCTCGGTCGGCACGGTGCGCGGCTCCCCGTGCGCGCCGAAATCCAACGGCGCCGCGGCGATCTTCGTGCCACCGACGTCGACCCCGATGAAGTGACCCTCGATCACGCGGATCGAGAGGCTATCCCGTTGCTCGTCAGCCGGTCGCCTCGGCGGGATCCGAGGACCCGTTCTCGCGCTTGCGGGCGTAGAGCTCGCGGTCGGCGGCGCCGAGCAGCTCCTCCGGGTCCGGCCCGGTGGCCTCCACGATCCCGCAGGTCGCGCTGACCTCGTGCGGGAAGGTGTCGTCGCGGATCTGGCGCGCCAGTCGCCGCGCGACCAGCTCCGCCGCCTCCAGCCGGGTCTCCGGGAGCACGACGGCGAACTCGTCGCCGCCGAGCCGGAACGCGGCGTCGGCGCCGCGGATCTCCCCCAGCCGGCGCCCGACGACGGCGAGGACGCGATCGCCGGCCTGGTGGCCGTGCGTGTCGTTGACGAGCTTGAAGCCGTCGAGGTCGACGACGATCAGCGACAGCTTGCGGTCGTAGCGGATATGGCGGGCGAGCTCGCGCTGCAGGCACTCGTCGAGCGCGCGGCGGTTGCCGAGCCCGGTCAGCGGGTCCATCCGCGACGTGCGCTCGGCCTGCTCGAGCCGGCCGGCGTGCTGGATCTGGTGCACGGCGAAGCGGGCCAGGACGCGGACGACGTGCTCGTCGGCGCTGTCGAACGCCTGCGCGCGGGGCGAGGTCACCGTGAGGATGCCCGCGACCTCGTCCGCGGTCTCCAGCGGCGCCGCGATCACGCACCTGGCCGCACCGCGGCCCTCGCCGGCCGCCCGCACGACGGGAGCGCCGACCGCGTCAGGGTCCGGCTCGGGCTCGTCCCAGCGGACGAGCCGCCGCTGCATCATCGCCCGGCCGGTGGCTCCCGCGTCGAGCAGCGGGACGCCGACCTGCACCGCGGCGGAGTCCGCGGCGGCACGCGTGACCGTCCCTTCCCGATCCACCAGCTCCACCAGGGCACCTCCCGCGCCGGTGAGCTCGCGGGCATGGGTGGCCAGGGCCATCATCACCGCTGAAACGTCGAGCCCTGCCGCCGCGATCGTCTCCTGGGCGTGGATGAGCGCGGCGAGTTGCCGCGGATCCGAAGTCATCTCTCCTAGACAACGTAGGCCAAGCCGCCGACTGGCGGCGGATCGACCGGAATCCGTACGTACGCGGCGCCGGCTACTCGGGGCGGTCGAGTTCCGCCGCCGCGGGCGGGTCGGCCAGGACGAGCAGCCGTCCCTCGCGGGGGTGGATCATGCCGCTCGGCGCGGTGGGGTCCGGCGGATCGCCGAATGCCCGCGCCACGGCAGCCGCCTTGTCGGCTCCGGCGACGAGGAACACGGCCTGGTGCGCGGAGTCGAACACGGGCAGCGTCATGGTCACGCGCGGCACCCAGGGCACCATGCCCGGCTCGCGGACCTCGACCACCCAGCGCCGCCGCTCCTCCACGGCCGGCTTACCCGGGAACAGCGACGCCGTGTGCGCGTCCGGTCCGAGGCCCATGATCGCCAGGTCGAGCCCGGAGCCGTTGTGGAGCGCCGAGCGCAGCCGCCCGTCGTAGTCGGCGGCCGCCTGGTGCAGCGACAGCTCGACGGCCACCTCCTCGAAGCGCGGGCGTCCGGCGGGCTCCAGCACGTCGATCAGCTGCTCGCGAACCATCCGCGCGTTCGAGCGCTCGTCGTCGAGCGGCACGTGGCGCTCGTCGCCGAGCCACAGCCGGGCGGACGACCAGTCGTCCAGCGCCTCGGCCGCCAGCCGGTAGGCGCGCTTGGGCGTCGAGCCACCCGACAGCGCGACCTGCCCGCCCAGCCGGGCGGAGGCGACCATGATCTCGGCGGCGGCGACCGCCACCGCCTCGGCGTCCGCGAGCACGCGCAGATCGACGTCGTCGCGCACCTTCATCGGCTCAGCAGCTCCCGAGCGGCGCCGAGCGCCGGCCGGTACGTGCGGTCGCGCAGCAGCGCCTGCCGCACGCCCTCGCCGAGGATCCCGCCCTCGCCGCGCGAGGCGCCCATCACGGTGAACTCGCGCTCGGTGCCGTCACGCTCGCGGCGCACCTCGCGCAGGCCGCCCGGCGCGCGGTCGAGCGCGACGCTCGAGCCGGACGCGGTCTCGACGGTCACGCCGGCGAGCCCGGGCACGTTGAGCTGCTCGACCGGCTGCAGCCGGACGTTGACGTCGCCGCGGCGGGCGCGGGCGCGACCGACGAGCTCGTCGCCCCTGCGCAGCAGCCCGGAGGTCCGCCAGCCGAGCCGGGAGGCCATCCAGCCCACGAACAGCACCGCGGGCGCCACCGAGTCCAGCCGGTGGCGGACGGTCACGGTGTGGATCGAGCGCAGCTCGGGCCGGTGCGGTGGCGGGTCGAACGCCGCCGCCACGCGCTCGCGCCACGGCGTCGAGCGCAGCCAGGCCAGGTCGACGACGTACAGATCGCTCATCAGCTCGGCCACGCGGTTCAGGGCGTTGTCGGGATAGGGATCGCTGAGGGTGTCGACGAGCACGATCTGTCCCAGTTCCCGGAGCGCGTCGACGGCCTGGTCGTGGCCGTGCGGCGCCCACACCAGCGTGGCCAGGTCGGGCACGACCAGCGGCCCGACGATCGTGCCCAGGCCGGCCAGGTGGCGGTCGCCGATCTCGAGCTCGACGCGCTCGCGCGAGATCGCCAGGCCGGCGACGCCGACCTCCTCGGTGGCCATCGTGACCCACGCGTCGAGCGTGCGGCGCCGCGGCTCGATCGCCAGCAGGATCGTGCGCGACGGGTGGAAGCGCCCGACCCGCTCGAGCCGGTTCTCGATCTCGCCACGGAACTCCTTGTCGACGATCACGACCATGTTCATCACGCGCGCCGGGACGTAGGCGCGCTCCTCCTTGTGGCGCGTGACGAACATGCGCCGCAGCGCCGCCTCGATCCGCGAGGGCGTCGTGTCGTCCTCGCGCCAGACGTCGTCGGCCATGCCCTATAGCCCCCTCCAGCGGCGCGGCGCGATCAGCTCGTCCGCCGCCTCCGGGCCCGCGGTGCCGCCCTTGTAGGTGTGCAGCGGCATGTCGTCGTCCTCGTGCCAGGCCTTGAGGATCGGGTCGATGATCGACCACTGCGCGTCCACTTCGTCGTTGCGGGTGAACAGCGTCGCGTCGCCGCGCATCGCGTCCAGGATCAGCCGCTCGTACGCCTCCGGCGACTCCGACATGAACGCCGAGCCGTAGAGGAAC
>JAXDHL010000021.1:0-7552 GCA_034664525.1 Solirubrobacteraceae bacterium | reverse complement strand
AGCTGACGCTCGTCGACGAAGTGGTCGAAGAGCTCCTCGCCGTCCAGCGTCACGACCGGGATGCGCTCCAGGTAGCGGGCGTGCAGCGCGTCGTCGGCGGTCTCGATGTCGACTTCGGTGAGCTCGAACGGCGCCCGTGCCCGGACCCGCTGCAGGGCCGCGCGGGCGTCGTCGCAGAGGTGGCAGCCGTCGCGGCCGTAGAGGACGATCACGCTCATGCGGCCCGGAAGCTCGCGGAGCGGGCGATCGTCGGCCGGCGCTGTCGCGGCGCGCTGGCGGCGACGCGGAAGCGGTAGCTCCCGGCGGTCAGCCGGCCGACGACGGCGGCGGGCAGCGTGTAGGCGTAGCGGCCGGGCAGGACGTCGCGCTCGCCGCCCGTGGGCGTGAGCGTCTCCACCGTCGTGCCGTCCGCGCGCTCGAGCGTCAGCGTCAGCCGGGCCGCCGGGACGATCGTCGTCGGTCCGGAGGCCGCCGGGTCGCCGCGCCCGAACGTGCCGACCGTGAACTCGACGCCGGTGACGGCGCCGGTGCGCCGGACGCTCGGCGTGCCGACGGGAACCCGGGTCGGCCCGGGGTCGCGCCGGCGAGCGGGGCGCCAGTCCGCCTGCGCGAGCAGTCGCTGGCGCGCGGCCTGCGGGTCGCCCTGGCCGAGCCTGGCGGCGTCGACCGCCGCCAGCGCGGCGGCGACGCCGGCGCCCGCGATCAGCCGGCCGCCGGCGAGCGCGCTCCCCGGCCGGGCGAGCTCGGGCTTGGCGGCGCCGTCGAACGCGGGTCCGGTGGAGGCGAAGCGGCTGACCGTGCGCCCCACCGTGAGGCGGCGCGGCAGCCGCAGCCCGGCGGCGGTCGCCGTGGCGCCCGGCTTGGCGGCGAGCACGGCGCGTGCCGTGACGCCGGTCACCCCGAGGACGGGGACCGCGATCCGCCCGGCGGGCATCGACGGCACGGGGACGCCGTCGCGCGGTTCGGCGAGCAGGACCGCGCGCGCGCCGGCGGCAGCGGCGGCGGCGGCCTGGGCGGAAGGGTTCGCACCGGCGCGCACGACGGCGAGCCGTCCGGCCAGGTCCGGCAGCTTCGCGGGATCGTCGGCGGTCACGGTGGGCGACGTGCGCAGCACCCCTGAAGGGATGCCCCGGCCCAGCACGGCGGCGCCCGGCGCGTCGACGCCGCCCACGTGCACGGTCGCCCGGGCCACGTCGGCGCCGCTCGAGAGCGGTGCGACGGTCAGCGCGGCCGCCGCGGCGCCCGGGGACCCGATCGTCCCGAACGCCGCCGTGCCCTTCGCCTCGTGGCCGGACGGGACGACGAGCAGCGTCCCGAGCCGTTGCGCCCCGGCGGCGGCCTGCGCCTCCGGCGCGTCGGAGAAGCCCGCGTACGGGGCGGACATGCCCAGCAGCGCGACGCGGGCGTGGTCGGTGGTGTCGCCGTCGAAGTTGCGGTCGACGGCATGCTCGAGCGCCGCCAGCACCTCGTCGGTGCGCGCGTACTCCTCGGCCGGGGCGTGCGGCGCGCTGCGGCGGGCGACGCCGGCAGCCAGCGCGCGCACGCGGACGCCACGCGACAGCACGACGTCGCGCAGCCCGTTGAGCGCCCGGCCGCCGGCGATCAGCGCCAGCGCGGGCGCCCCCGCCGGCGGCGGCGCGACGCGGCGGGCGGTCCCGAGCGGCTCGCCGACCGCCGGATAGAGGCGGCGGTCGGCCCGCAGCCGCACGCCGAGCGACTCCAGGCCGGGCAGGTCCTTGGCGGAGACGGTGGCGGCGAAGCCGTGCCAGGTGCGCTCGAACGTCACCACGTCGGTCGTCTTGACGCCGCGGGCGTCAAGGGCGCCCAGCAATGCCCGCGCCTCGTTCTCGAGCGAGGCGACGTAGGACCGCTGGCGCCGCGGCGACAGCGTCTCGGCGTTCGCCAGCGCGCCCAGCGCGGGGCGTGGGAGCTCCACCAGCACGCGCTCGCGGGCGCCCGCCGGCTGGGCCGGGGAGCGACCGTCGTACGGGATCGGATCCGCCAGCGCCGGCCGGTTGCTCGCGCCGAGGATCCCGCCGCCCTGGCCGCCGCTCGCGAGCACCGCGACCGCCACCAGGCCGATCAGGATGACGGCGAACGCGGCCTTCAGGGCGCCGGGCGTCTGCACTTCAGGCGGCCGCGCGGCGGGTCGCGTACGCGTCCAGGCCGAGGTAGCCGGGGAAGGGGATCGGCTCCACCCAGCGCGCCGCGGAGCCGATCATCGCCGCGTTGTCGGTGCACAGCAGGGGCTCCGGGACGTGCACGGCCACCCCGAGCGCTCCGACGCGCTCGCGCAGCAGCCGGTTCGCGGCCACGCCTCCGCCGATCGCCACGCGATCCAGGCCGGTCCGGTCGATTGCCCGCTCGACGCGTGCCATCAGGGCGGACACGATCGCGTGCTCATAGGCGGCGGCCAGGTCGGCGGCGCGCGCTCGCGCGGTCTCCTCCCCCAGGTCGCGGACCTTGTAGAGCAGCGCCGTCTTGAGCCCGGCGAACGAGAAGTCGAGGCCCGCCACGCGGGCGGCGGTCGGGAAGTCGAACGCGCCTGGGTCGCCCTCGGCGGCGAGCCTGGACAGCGCCGGACCGCCGGGATAGCCGAGGCCCAGCAGCCGCGCGCCCTTGTCGAACGCCTCGCCGGCAGCGTCGTCGAGCGTGCGGCCGAGCGTGGTGTAGCCGGCGTGGTCGTCGACGCGCACGAGCAGCGTGTGACCGCCCGAGGCGATCAGGCACAGGAACGGCGGCTCGAATGCGACCCCACCCACCCCGACGAAGTTCGCCGCGACATGGCCCTGCAGGTGGTCGACGGGGGCGAGCGGCAGGCGCCGCGACGCGGCGAGCCCCTTGGCGGTCGCGATCCCGACCAGCAGCGCCCCGACCAGGCCCGGGCCGGCCGTCACCGCGACGGTCTCCACGTCGTCGAGGCCGATCCCGGCCGTCGCCAGCGCGTCGTCGACGACGGCGTTGACGAGCGTCAGGTGGTGGCGCGACGCGATCTCGGGCACCACGCCGCCGAAGCGGTCGTGCACTCCCTGAGAGGAGACGACGTTGGAGCGGACCTCGCCAGCGCGGGTGACGACCGCCGCGCAGGTGTCGTCGCAGGAGGTTTCGAGCGCCAGGATCACCGCACGGCCGCGCGCGGGTCCGCGGCGGGGACGTCGTCGAGCGAGCCGCGCAGGGTCGCCGGGGTGCGCCACATGATCACGGCATCCTCGCCGTTGTCCTGGTAGTAGCGGGGACGCACGCCGGCGGCCTTGAAGCCGAACTTCTCGTACAGCGCGCGGGCCGCGTGGTTCGAGCGCCGGACCTCGAGCGTGAGCTGCTCGTGCGGACCCGGCAGCGCGGCGATCAGCGCGTCCATCAACTCGGTCGCGATCCCCTGGCGCAGCCGGTCGGGATCGACCGCGAAGTCCATCAGGTGCCAGACCGTGTCATGGCGCGAGCAGATGCAGTAGCCGGCCAGCCGCTCGTCGCCGTCGACGGACACGAGGCAGATCCCGCCGGGGCGCGAGAGCTCGAGCACGAACATCGCCAGCGACCACGGCGCCGGGAAGGCGCGGCGCTCGATGGCCACGACCTGCGGGAGGTCGGCGTACGTGAGTCGGCGGATCTTCACCGTGCGGGCGGCTTGGCGTCGGGGTCGCGGACGTAGTCGGGCACCAGCGTCTCCCGGTCGGCGGGGCGTCCGGCCGCTCCGAGCCGGCACACGTGCACGGCGCTGACGCGGTGGACGGGGTCCCCGTCGGGCGGGACGGCCGCTCCGGCCCGTTCCAGCTGCTCACGAAAGTGTATGGCTCCGTCCCCGGCGGCCAGCAGGCCTGCGGCGAGCGCGGCGAGCGTGTCCGGCGTCAGCGCCGCGGGCGGCGTGAGGCGGCGGCGAGCGGCATCGTAGGTCGCCGCGAACGCCTCCCCGCGGCGCGCGTCGAGGACCGCGATCACGGGGCCGTCGTGGTCGATGCCGGCGGCCAGCGCGTCGAGTGTCGAGACGCCGGCCAGCTCGAGCCCGCGGCCCTGGGCGAGCGCGCGCGCCGTGGCGATCCCGATCCGCAGGCCGGTGAAGCCGCCCGGCCCGACGCCGACCGCGAGCCGCCCGACGTCGTCCCAGGTGCCGCCGATCGCGGCCAGAGCGTCCTCGGCGAGCTCCAGCAGCCGGGCCCCATGCTGCGGGCGCTCGCCAGGGGCCGGGTCGTCGCGGCGCTCGACCGCGCGCCCGTCGGGAGCCAGGACGGCGACGGCGGTCGACGGCGTGGCGGTGTCCATCCCGAGCACGAGCACTCAGGTGACCTCCAGCGTGCGCGCGTCCGCGTCCGCGTGCGCGCCCGCGTGCGCGAGCGCCACCCGCCGCGCAACGGGGCGCCCGCCGGCGGCCAGCGCGTCGTCGCCGGCCTGCTCGGGCCACTCCACGAACGTCACGGTGTCCGGTCCGAAGTAGGGATCGAGCAGGCCGGGGTCCTCGCCGCCGAGGCCGTGCAGACGGTAGAGGTCGAGGTGCGCGACCGGCCCGGAAGCGCCTTCGTAGCGCTGGCCGATCACGAACGTCGGACTCGTCACCGGCTCCGTCACGCCCAGCGCCCGCAGGGCGCCGCGGACGAACGTGGTCTTTCCGGCGCCGAGGTCGCCGCTGACGAGCACGACGTCGCCCGGGCGCAGGGTGGCGGCGAGCTCGGCCCCCCGCTGCTCGGTCTCGGCCGCCGAGGCGGTGTCAGACCGCGCCATCGGCGAGCCGGCGGAGGCTGAGGCCCATCCCGAGCAGCGACAGGCCGGCGAGCGCGGTGATGCCGGCGTCCGAGCCCGTGCGGGCCAGCTCCGGCCGCGCGGGCGTGGCGACCGGCGTCGCCTGGGCGCTCAGCGGCACGGGCGGCTTGGTGGTCAGGGGCGGCTGCGGCGAGCCCTGGGCGTGCGCGGTCCCCGCCGTGAGGGCGCAGGCGATGAGCACGGCCGCGGGGGCCGCCCGTCGGGCCGCGAGCAACATGGGCGCGAAGCCTAGTCCGGCGCGGTGCCTTTCAGGTTGCATGCCTTTGCGCACCGGTAGGTCCGCTAGCTTGATCGCAGCATGGAGGCGGGCCAGATCGACACCGCGGTCCCCGTCGCCCCCACCCTGCGGGCGCGGCTGGACGGCCTACGAGGATCCGAGACGGCCTCCGCCGCGGGGCTGGCGATCGCCACGATCGCCCAGCAGGGCATGGCGGTGCTCTTCACCGTCGTCTTCACCCGCATCCTCGGGACCGGCGGCTACGGGTCGCTGGCCGCGCTGATCAACCTCACCATCATCCTGCTCGTGCCGGGGTCCGCGCTGCAGGTGGTCGCGGCCCGCCAGGGCACGCTCGGCCGGCTCGGCCGCGGCCGGGAGCTCTCCGCCACGCTGGACCGCTGGACGCGCCACATCCTGCTCGGGCTGGGGGTCGTCGCAATCGTCTCCGCGCTCGCACGCGCGCCGCTGGCCGCGATCGTCAACGTCGACCAGCAGTGGGCCGCGGCCTGCGTGCCGGTCTCGGCCGCGCTGTGGCTGCTGCTGTCGGTCCAGCGCGGGCTGCTGCAGTCCACCCGCGCCTACAAGCCGGTCGCCTACTCGCTCGTGCTCGAGGGCGTGGGCCGGATGGTCGGCGGCCTCGTGCTCGTGGCCGTCGGGCTCGAGGTGACGGGCGCGTTCCTCGGCCTGCTCGTGGCGTACGTCTGCATCGCGATCGCGCTGCACCGCGCGTTGCGCCACCGCCTCGGCCCTCCGGCCGTCGGGTCCGAGCCGCACCCGCTGTCCCGCCTGGTCCGCAACGCCGCGATCCCGATCGCCGGGCTCGTGCTCGTCGCCGCGTTGCAGAACATCGACGTGATCATGGCCCGCCACTCCCTGAACTCGGACGCCGCCGGCGTCTACGCGGCGACGACGGTCGCCGCCAAGTTCATCGTCTGGATCGCCGTCGGCATCGGGCTCTGGGTCCTCCCCGAGGCGACCCGCCGCGCCGCCGCCGGGCGCGACCCGCGCTCGGTGCTCATGCGCGCGCTCGGGCTCATCGGGCTGCTGTCGGTCCCGGCGCTGGCAGCGTTCGCGATCCTGCCGACGCTGCTGCTGAAGGTCGCCTTCGGGCCCGACTACGCCTCCGGCGACACCGTGCTGCTGCCGCTCGGGATCGCGTTCGCGCTGCTCGCCTGCACCTACATCGCGGTCCAGTTCTTGCTCGGGCTGCACCGTCGGCTGTTCGTCGTGTGGCTGCTGATCGTGGCGCTGCTCGAGCCGGTGCTGCTCTACGACGCCGACACGCTGAAGACGTTCGCGATCCGCGTGCTGATCGTCCAGGCCATCGGCGCGGTCGTGGTCGTGGCCATGGCCGCCTGGGTCCGCAAGGATCCGCTCGCGGGCGCCGAGCCAGTGCTCTAGGTTCCCGCCCGTCGTGGGCGTCCCCTGGGTCGAGCTCTTCGCGGTCTTCGTGGTCTGCCATCTCGGGGGCGACTTCATCCTGCAGACGGAGTTCCAGGCGACCAACAAGCACGGCGGCCTGACCGGCACGCCCGTGCAGCGGCGCGCGCTCGTGCAGCACACGCTCTGCTACACGCTCGCCTACCTGCCGGCCTTCGTCTGGCTCGCCGGCGATCTGTCCGCGCTCGGACTCGCGCTGACGGTCCTGGGGGTGGCGATCCCGCACGGCCTGCAGGACGACGGGACCGCGATGCGCTGGTGGATGCGCACCGTCAAGCGCACGCAGGTGGCCCCGGGCGTGCTCGCGATGCTCGTCGACCAGTCGTTTCACATCGTCGTGCTGCTGCTGCTGGCGCTCGCCGCCGGCGTGTAAAGCGTCTCGGGCGCCCGCTCGGCGGGTAACGTTGGCCTGACTCCGTGACCCGACGCTTCGTCGTCCCCCTCGAGGAGCACCCGGACGAGGTGCTCTTCCTCCCCGAGGCCAGTGCCGGCGACTGGGCGCGGATCCTCGCGCACGCGACGCTGTGGTCGCTGGAGCCGGGCGACGTCCTGGTGCGCGCCGGCGAGGAGGACCGCACGCTCTGGTTCCTGGCCGAGGGCGTGCTGCATGTCGTCGACGGCGACGACGCGGTGGTCAAGAGCGTGGTGGCGCCGTCGGTGGTCGGCGAGGTGGCGTTCCTCGACGGTGGGCCGCGCTCGCGCGGGCTCGTGGCCGCCGAGCCGTCGGAGGTCGCGCGCTTCGGCGTCGAGGCGTTCCAGGCGCTGTCCGCCGAGGACCCCGACCTGGCGTGCCGGTTCGCGCTCGACCTCGGCCGCGTGACCGCGATGCGCCTGCGGGCGGTGGAGGCGGCGAGCCGTGCTTGACCGCGTCCGCCGCGGGGTGCGTGGCGAGGAGCCCGTGGGCACGGCGTCGTCGCGCGATGGCCGCGGGCGCGAGCCGCGGCAGGTGCACCTGCGGGAGATCGACTACGCGGACCGCCAGGAGTTCCTCGCCCTGGTCCACGAGTCGCGGGCGCTGCATCATCCCTGGGCGTACCCGCCGGAGCGGACGGACCAGTTCGACGAGCTGGTCGCTCGGGCACGTCGCGAGGACGTCGTGACGCTGCTCGGCTGCCGCTCGGAGGACGGCGCGATCTTCGGCGT
>JAXDHL010000020.1:0-4200 GCA_034664525.1 Solirubrobacteraceae bacterium | reverse complement strand
CGGGCCGTGCGCAGCGCGCTCGAGCAGGTCCCCGCCGCGCCCTCCGAGGTGATCGTCGTCGACGACGCCTCGGCCGACGGGACCGCCGAGGCGGCCGAGGCCGCCGGCGCCCGCGTGGTCCGCCGGCCGGCGCAGGGCGGGGTGTCGGCGGCGCGCAACGCCGGGATCCGCGCCGCGAGGCAGCCGTGGATCGCGACGCTCGACTCCGACGACGCCTGGCTGCCGTCGCACCTGCACACCGCCTGGCAGGCCGCGCCCGGCCGGGTGCTGGTGTCGACCTCCGCGCTGGCCTGCGGGGACGACCCGGCGGAAGACCGGACGTGGGGCGTGCCGCGCGCCCTGCCGCTGCGCTCACCCGCCGACGCGCTCGTGCCCACCAACCCGGTCGTCCTCTCCGGCGCCCTCTTCGCGCGCGACGCGGCGCTCGCGGCCGGGCTCTTCCCCGACGACGTCCACCGCTCCGAGGACCTCGATCTGTGGCTGCGGCTGCTCGAGCACGGCCCCGGCGTCGCCCTCCCCGACGTCACCGTCCTCTACGCCGTGCATCCGGCGCAGGCCAGCCACGACCGCGGCGCGATGCGCGACGCCACGCGCGACGTGGCGGCCGCCTACCGCGACCGCCCGTGGTGGTCGCCGGCGGTCGAGCGCCGCCTTCTGGGCGCCGCGGGCTGGGATGCCTTCCGCGCCGCGCTGGCGACCGGGGACCGGCGCGCCGCCATCGGCGAGGCATCCCGGATCGCCGCCTCCCCCGGCCGCACCGCCGGCGTCCTCGCGCTGCTGCGCTCCCGCAGCGCGCTGCGGCGCGTCGCCACGCGCGTCGCCCGCACCGGCGACCCGACCGTCCTCGTCGCCCACGACGCGCGCGCCGCCCGCGCCTGGGCGGCCGAGCGCTTCGGGGCCGCCGTGCGCGAGAGCCCGCGGAGCGGCTGGCGCGAAGCGCTCGCCCTCTGGCGCAGCCCGGCCGCCACGGTCGTCACCGGCAGCCCGCTCCTGCGGGCGATCGCCGCCGCGCGCCACGTCGACCGCCTGGCCCCGCCGGCGTGAGCCGCAGCAGCCCGCCGCTGCGCCGGCTGATCCCCGGCTGGCCGGACCGCCGGGCGGTCCGCGGCTGGTGGCCCGACCGCGGCACCTGGCCGGCCCGCGCCGCCGCGAGCCCGCTCGTCCCGGTTCCGCTGCGCCTCGCCGTGCTGCGCCGCAGCGGCCACCGCTTCGGACCCGGCGCGCGCGTGCGGCCGGCGACGCTGCTGATCGGCGGCGCCGTCACGGTCGGCGCTGACGCGTTCGTCAACGAGGGCTGCTTCCTGGAGTCGGGCGGCGCGCCGGTCAGCCTCGGGGACCAGGTGCACCTCGGCCCCGGCGTCCGGATCCTCACGACCTCGCACGAGATCGGCGCCCACGAACGGCGGGCAGGCCCGGGCGCCGTGGCAGCCGTCACCGTCGGCGACGGCTGCTGGATCGGCGCCGGTGCCATGCTGCTGCCCGGCACCACGCTCGGTCCCGGCAGCGTCGTCGCCGCCGGCGCCGTCGTTCACGGCGACGTCCCGGCGGACATGCTCGTCGCCGGGGTGCCGGCGCGCCCCATCCGGTCGCTCCGCTAGGCGGCGATCCGGCTCGCCAGCGCGAGCAGCGCGTCGAAGCGGTGGCGCGCGGTGAAGCGCGCGAGCACCGCCTCGCGCGCCGCCGCGCCGAGGCGCGACGCGAGCTCGGCGTCGTCGAGCAGCCGGTTGACCGCGTTCGCGAGCGCGGCGACGTCCCCCGGCGGCACGACCAGCCCGGTCATGCCGTCGACGACGTGGTCGCGCACGCCCGGCGCGTCGGTCACGACGACGGGCTTGGCCTGCAGCATGGCGTTGAGGTAGGTCTGCTGGCCGCCGCTGCGCCCAGTCGCCGCCTGCAGCGGCACCACGACGACGCGCGCCGCCCGGGCCTGCCGCGCGTAGTCGTCGGGCGCGAGCGGACCGGCCTGCGCCGCCGACGGCGGCACGGGGAGCCGCGTGGCGACCCGCACCGGGGCATGGATGGATCCCGCCGCCTGGAGCAGCGGCCGGTAGTCGCGCAGTGAGTCGCCGCCCGCGAAGACGCCGGCGGTCCGTGGCGCCGGCCCGTCGTCCGGCGCGGTCGCGCAGAACGGCACGACGTGCACGCGCTCGGGCGGGACGCCCCAGGTCGCCGGGAACGACCGCCGCTCCTCGGAGGACAGCACCACGAAGTGCACGGACGGCCGGTCGATCAGCCCGACGGCGCTCCGGGTGAGTCGCCGGCCGTGCCGGCCCGGGACGTCGACGCCCAGGACCGTCCGGCGCCGTCCCAGCAGCCGGTCGAGCGCCCGGCTGCCCGGCTGCCAGGTGGCGTCGTCGAGCACGACCGGCACGCCCCGGCGCCCGAGGGCGGCCGCGGCCAGCAGGTCGACGTAGCCGTCCCGCAGGCTCACCGCGCCGTGCAGGATCGCGCCGCGCAGGCGGGGCGCCTCGGTGACGATCCGCCGCAGCGCCGCGAGCCGGCCCTCCCAGCGCGCGACGGCCAGCGTCCGGGCGCTCCACTCCTCGTGCCAGGGGATCACGTAGGTGGTCACGAACTCCGGCGGCACGGCGCCGCCGACTGTACCCGGCGTGAACGTCCCGATACGCGGTGGGCAGAACAGCGGTCGAACGGGGTAGCCCCGGTGGATGCGTCCATCGCATCCGCCAGCGCGCGTCCAGCCGACGCTGCGCCCGCAGCCGGCCGGTCCGGTCGAGCGCCTGCCAGAGTTGCACTCGGACAGGTCCTCGCGCGCGAGCGCGCGCGTGCGACCCCTGCTCGGGTCCCGGAGCGGATGAGTCCTGCGCTCCCCGAGGCGGTGCACCGGCGCCTGCGGCCGCTCGTGGGACCCGAGTCGCTGCACGACCGCCCGCACGGCTTCACGCAGTTCGGGGTCATCGCCTCGCGCGCCCTCGAGCACCTGCGGCCGCCCGTCCCCCGCCGCCTGATCGCCCGGCCGCCGGAGATCTCGGTGGTCGGCGTCTATCGCCGCCGCAACGCGGACGTCCTGGCCCGCCTGCTCGAGGGCGTCCCGCCCGACCGCGTCCATCTGTGGGCGCTCGACGAGGCGGCGCCCGCGCTGGCGCCGATGACCGCCGGCACCGGGCCCGGCACGCGATTCGTGCTGCTCAACCGGCTTGCGCCGCGCTGCCCGCCGGGCTGGCTGGTGATCGCCGACGACGACGTCGAGCTCGACGGCGCCAACCTGCCGGCCGTCGCCGCGCTGGCCCGGGCCGCCCACCTCGACGTCGCCCAGCCCGCCCACGCCCGCGACTCGCACCTGAGCTGGAGCGTCACCCGCCGCCGGCTCACGACGATCGCCCGCCGCACCCGCTTCGTCGAGCAGGGGCCGCTGATGGTGCTCGGCCCGCACGGGCGCGCGGAGCTGCTCCCGTTCCCGGAGGACCGGGGGATGGGCTGGGGCGTCGAGGCCGTCTGGGCCCGCATCGACCACCTGCGCTTCGGCGTGCTCGACGCGGCGGCGATGCGCCACGTCACGCCCGTCCAGCCGTCGGGGAACTACGACGTCGCCGCCGAGTGGGCCCAGGCGGAGCGCCTGCTCGCCGTCAACGGCTTCGCCTCCTTCGCCGAGGTGCAGGTGGAGCTCGACCGCTGGCCGCTGTGGCGCCCGGCCGCGCCCTGGGGTTGACGAATTCCCTAGACTGGTTGCCGATCGGCCAATAGCCGCAGCCCTTCGCTCCCCGGCCCTCGCCACATACGAGGCGCCGCAGAAGGGGGTCCGTGAGAGCCGATCCGCCCACACAGGGGTACCGCCTACCCCTGTGCTATCTTGGCAGGTCGCGCTTAAACCGGCACCGGCTCTCGCAGCCGGTCGGCGGTTACAGCCGCCTCCCTTCGCCCCGACCCACGCTTCACAGCGAGGAGATCGCTCACCTTGGCTTCCCCCGATGCCCTCCGCACGCGCCGCAGCTTCGCTCGCCTCGACAAGGTGCTCGAGGTCCCGAACCTCATCGACATCCAGAAGAAGTCCTTCGACTGGCTGGTCGGTACCGAGGGTGGCGGCCTTCGCGAGACCATCGACGACATCTCGCCGATCGAGGACTACACCGGCAACCTGGCCGTGCAGTTCGGCGAGTTCCACTTCGACGAGCCCGTCGCCTCGCTCGACGAGTGCCGTGAGAAGGACCTCACCTTCGCGCGCCCGCTGACCGTCACGGTCGG
>JAXDHL010000019.1:0-4120 GCA_034664525.1 Solirubrobacteraceae bacterium | reverse complement strand
CGGGTCTGGGCCGACCTCGGCGACGGCGTTCCGGACGGCATCTGCGTCGACGCGGAAGGCGCGGTCTGGTACGCCGACGTCCCCAACCGGCGGTGCGTGCGGGTCAGGGAGGGTGGCGAGGTCCTGCAGACGGTCGAGCTCGACCGCGGCGGCTTCGCGTGCGCGCTCGGGGGCACGGACAGGCGGACGCTGTTCATCGTGGCGACGGAATGGAGCGGCCCGGAGAACATGGGTCGCGGCCTCCGGACCGGCCAGGTGCTGGCCGTCGAGGCGCCCGCACCGGGGGTCGGCTGGCCGTAGCGTCCTGATTACCCAATCGGGACACCAGAACGACGAACGGCCCGCCGGAGCGGGCCGTTCGAGCAAGTGGTTCTGCAGCCTAGATCGGCTGGACGTTCTTGGCGCTGGGGCCCTTGGGCCCGTCCTCGGCGTCGAACTGCACCTTCGCGCCCTCGTCCAGCGACTTGAAGCCGCTGCCGGCGATGGCGGAGTGGTGGACGAACAGGTCCTTGCCCTGGTCGTCAGGCGTAATGAAGCCGAAGCCCTTGTCGTTGTTGAACCACTTGACGATGCCAGTGGGCATGTCTGATACCTCTGCGTCTTAGTGCTCTAGGCGCGGAGGGGCACTGGGGCAACAACTGCGACCGCGAACACTTCTTGATGCCGGACGACTGTCCGACTGACGACCAGTCTAGGGCACGCGGGGCCGGAACGACAGGTCGAGAATCGAGGGATACTGCGCGCATGGAGGAGCGCAACGTGCTGGGCGACCCGCTCGAGACCTGCGGGACGGATCCGCTGACCGGGTTCTATCGCGACGGCTGCTGCTCGACGGGGCCGGAGGACCGCGGGTCGCACACGATCTGCGCCGTGGTCACGGCGGAGTTCCTCGACCACCAGCGCGCGATCGGCAACGACCTCACGACGCCGGTGGCGCAGTACGCGTTCCCCGGACTCGTGCCCGGCGACCGCTGGTGCGTCACGGCGCGCAACTGGCTGCGGGCGTGGCAGGACGGAGCGGCGGCGTTCGTCGTCCTCGCCGCCACCCACGAGCGCGCGCTCGAGCTGGTGCCGCTCGAGGCGCTGCGCGAGCTGGCGGTCGACGTGCCCGCCGACCCCGGGCAGCTCACGGATTGAGCGCGGCGGCCGCCGCCAGGACGAGCCGGTCCGCGCCGGGCGGCCCGGTGAGCTGGGTCGCGTCGGGCAGCGCGCAGGCCGGCAGGCCGAGCAGGTCCTGCAGCGTCGTGTGGGGGAGGACGTGCGGGCGGGGGTCGACCCACTCGTCCCAGCGCGGCGGCGCGATCGGGGCGACCGGCGAGCGGATCAGGTCGACCCCGCCGGCGAAGATCGCGGCGACCTCGGCGCGCAGCGCCTCGCGCTCGGCCTCGGCCGCGCGGACGTCCGCGTCGCTCACGCGCTCGATCGCCTGCAGTCGCTCGCGGGTGTCGCGGGAGTAGCCGGCGGCGCGGGCCGGCCACAGCCCGGCCGCCCGGTGCACGGCGAGCGCCTCCACGCGCTGGATGACGCCGAAGCAGGCGAGGACCCGTTCGCCGTCCGGGAGCACCTCGGCGCCGGCGATCACGAGGTCACGGTCCGGCAGCACCGCGAGCGCCGTCTGCCCGGAGCCGTCGAGCACGCCGAGTGCGAGCGCGCAGTCGGCCGCCGTCGCCGCGAGCGGCCCGGCGTGGTCGAGCGACGGCGCCAGCGGCCAGACGCCGTCGAGCGGGACCCGCCCGTGGGTCGGCTTGAAGCCGGTGACGCGACACCAAGCGGCCGGGATGCGGATCGAGCCGCCGGTGTCGGTCCCGAGCGCGAGCGGCACGTGGCCCGCGGCGACCGCCACCGCCGACCCGCCGCTCGAGCCGCCCGGCGTACGCTCGGGATCGTGCGGGTTGCGGGTGATCGGCGATCCGTCGGCGGCCCGCATCGTGATGCCCCAGGCGAACGGGTGCGTCCGCGTCTTGCCCACGATCACCGCGCCCGCGGCGCGACAGCGCGCGACGGCGAGCGCGTCGGACGCCGGGACCCGCCCGGCCAGCAGCGGCGAGCCGGCCGCGGTCTCGATGCCGGCCGTGTCGAAGAGGTCCTTCACGCCGACCGGGACGCCGCACAGCGGACCGGTGGGCTCACCGTGCGCCCAGGCGGCCTCGGCGGCCTGGGCCTCGGCGCGCGCGCTGTCGAGCGAGAGCGCCGCCCACGCGCCGAGCGTGTCCGCCTGCACGCGCGCGACGCACGCCGCGAGGACCTCCACCGGGGAGGCCTCGCGGCGCGCGAACGCGTCGAGCAGTGCGCGGGCGGTCAGAACCCGCGCGAGCCTACGGGACCGGCAGCAGCGGGCCCCGGAACGCCTCGGTCCCGTTGACCAGCCCGACGCTCGCGAAGTCGCCGAACGTGTGGGCGTAGGCGAGCTCGCGGGCCAGGTCGCCGACGCCGTTGGAGGCCGGCAGCGGGGCGATCGCGACCGTCGACAGGACGCCGAACGCGTTGCCGGTCTTGTCCATGAAGCCGGAACCCGAGTCACCCGGGATGCCCGGCGTCACGGTGTAGACCGTGTGGTTCCAGCCGCCGGAGTCCTGCGCGATCTGGACACCCTCCTTCGGGCTCAGCTGCTGGATGCCGGCGCGCAGGATCGAGTTGCCGTAGGAGACGACCTTGGCGTTGGCCGCCACGGTGTCGGTCAGGCCGGTCGGGCCGCCCCAGAACGGCACGGACGGGTTGACGTTCGCGGCGTCCGCGGGCGCGAGCTTGACGAGCGCGAGGTCGTTGTACTGGCAGGTGTTCGGGTCGGTCTCGCCGCGGGCCTGCATGCGGACCCACGAGTTGTAGACCATCGTGCCGGGCTGGCTGGCGCCGTCGACGGTGACCTGCGTGCCCTCGGGCAGCGACCCCGAGTCGCAGCCGTTGGTCGCGGTCGAGCCACCGGTGCCGGAGCAGTGCGCGGCCTGGCCGATGTAGACGTCGGCGCCCTGCGTGTAGATGAAGTTGCTCGTGCAGGAGGCGCCGGCGGTCGTGGTGTTCACGCCCGGATGGATGGGCGCCGAGGCTGCCGGGGCCCAGGCGCCGGCCGGAGCGGCGGCGACGGCCGCGGCGGCGGCGGAACAGGCGAGCGCGGTCAGGACGCGTCGAATGCGCATTGTGTGGTTGACCCCCCAAGGTCTTCCGTGATGGAGAGCCGCCGCAGGACCCGCCCCGCGGCGACGCCGATGGCGGCGATCCTACCCGGCGCCCGGCACCGAAAAACGAGAGGCCACTGCACCGAAAGGGCGCGGAACGCTGACATGCCGGTTCAAGGGCGGTGCGGTCACGGCCGATATCCGCCGCGTGAGCGCGCCTTTCGGCACCTTCGACTTCGCGCGGACGCCTGCGGCGCGTCCGGCCCGCCGGCCGTGGCTCGACCAGTGGCTCGCGACCTGCCGCGACCTGTCCGAGCTGCGCGCCACGCATCCGATGGTGGATGCGGTCATCGAGGAGATCGACGGGCGGATGATCCGCATCGGCGACCACTGGCTGGCGGACTTCGCCTCCTGCAACTACCTCGGCTACGACCTCGACCGCGAGATCATCGACGCGGTGCCGGCCTACCTCGAGGCGTGGGGCACCCACCCGAGCTGGTCCCGGCTGCTGGGAAGCCCGGTGCTGTACGAGCAGATCGAGGAGCGGTTGACCGCCCTGCTCGGGAGCGACGACGCGCTCGTCCTCCCGACGATCACCCACATCCACATGTCGGTGATCCCGCTGCTCGCCGCCTCCGGCACGATCTTCATCGACGCCCGCGCGCACAAGACGATCTACGACGGATGCCAGGTCGCGCGCTCGCGCGGCGCGGCCGTACGGCGCTTCCGCTTCGAGGACCCCGACCACCTCGACCACCTGCTGAGCAGCGAGGCGGACACCACGCGTCTCGTCTGCATGGACGGCGTGAACAGCATGACCGGCAACACGCCCGACCTCCGGGCGTTCGCCGAGGTCGCGCGCCGGCACGGCGCGCTGCTGTACGTCGACGACGCGCACGGCTTCGGCGTGATCGGCGAGCGCGCGCCGGAGGAGCCGAGCCCCTACGGCATCCGCGGCAACAGCATCGTCCGCCACGCAGGCGAGAGCTACGACGGACTCGTGCTCG
>JAXDHL010000018.1:0-6241 GCA_034664525.1 Solirubrobacteraceae bacterium | reverse complement strand
AGCTGAACTGGGCCGGGTCGAGGCGCCTCGTGGCCCCGATGTACTCGCGCATGTAGCCCGGCCAGTTGGTCACGATGCGGCCCTGCTCGTCGCGGTACCAGGAGTCGCACTGCGTCCACGCCGTGCCGGCGAAGCGCGCCTGCAGCGCGCGGTCCGACGCCGCCTCGACCTCGGGCCGGACGTCGATCGCCGCCGCCCCCCGCGCGCGCACCGCCTGCAGCGCCTGGCGGATGTAGGCGGCCTGGCGCTCGAGGTAGAAGATGATCGAGCCGCCCGAGGTGTTGGTGTTGGGCCCGTACATGACGAACATCGAGGGGAAGCCGGGCACCGTGATGCCGAGGTGGGCGTGCGCGCCGCCCGCCCACACGTCGCGCAGGTCGGTCCCGCCGGCGCCGGACACCTCCATCGGGAACATGAAGTCGGTCGTCCTGAAGCCGGTGCCGTAGATCACGCAGTCGATCTGGTGCTCGCGGCCGTCGGCGGTGAGGATGCCGTCCTCGGTCAGGCCGGTGATCGCGTCCGTGACCAGCTCGACGTTCGGGCGCTGCAGCGCCGGCAGGTAGGCCGAGCTGAACAAGACGCGCTTGCACCCGAACGTGTAGTCCGGCCACGCCTTGCGCCGGACCTCCTGGTCCTTGAGCTGCGAGCGCATGAACAGCGCCGAGCGCCAGCCGAGCGCACGCCCGACGGTCTTCGGATGGCGGATCGCGAGCGTCAGCGCCTCGCAGTACTCGAACATGAACGCGCGCCGGAACTCCTGCACGCCGGGCACCCAGCGGACGAGCGCCTTCAGCGGCTTCGGGTACGGGCGGTTCTTGCGCGGCAGGAACCAGTTGCCGGAGCGCTGGAAGACCGTCAGCTTCGCCGCCTGCTCGGCGACCTCGGGCACGAGCTGGACCGCGCTGGCGCCGGTGCCGACGACGGCGACGCGCTTGCCGCGCAGGTCGTAGTCGTGGTCCCACCGGGCGGAGTGGAAGCGCTGGCCGGCGAACGCCTCGGTCCCCGGCAGCGGCGGCGTGGCCGGCTGGTGGAGCTGTCCCGTGGCGAGGATCACCGCCGGCGCCTCCCAGGCGCGGCCGTCCTCGGTGGTGACGGTCCAGCGCAGCGCGGCGTCGTCCCAGCGGCAGGCGGTGACCTTCGCGCCGGTGACGATCCGCCGCTCCAACCCGTAGTCGCGGGCGACCCCGCGCAGGTAGTCCAGGATCTCCGGCTGCGGCGAGCACAGGCGCGACCAGTCGCGGCGCTTGGCGTAGGAGAACGAGTACAGGTGGCTCGGGACGTCGCACGCCGCGCCCGGATAGGCGTTGTGGAACCACGTCCCGCCGAGATCGGCCGCGGCCTCGAGGATCGTCACGTCGGAGAACCCGTGGCGCTGGAGCTCGATGGCGGCGGCGACGCCTCCGAACCCCGCGCCGACGATCACCACCCCTGTCGACGGCGTGTCGGCGGTCATGCCCGACAGCATGCCAAGCTGCTCGACCGCATGCCGAGCCTGCTGCTGATCCGCCACGCCCAGGCGTCCTACGGCGCCGCCGACTACGACGTGCTGTCCGACCGCGGCCACGAGCAGGTCGCCGCCCTGCACGCGGCGCTCGAGGCCCGCGGCGCGCGGGCCGATCGGCTGGTCAGCGGCGGCCTGCGGCGCCAGCGCGACACCGCCGCCCCGTTCGGCGGCGAGCTGCGCATCGACGACCGCTGGGACGAGTACGACGCCGCCGACCTGCTGACCGCGCACTCGCCGTCCGGCGCGCGGCTCGAGGGCGGCGCGCTGTCCTCGCATGACTTCCAGCCGATCCTCGACCGGGCGATGCTCGACTGGATCGCCGCCGGCGAGGAGGGGCCCGCCGACGAGACCTGGCCGATGTTCCGCGACCGCGTCGACGGCGCCCTGCGCGAGGCGCTCGAGTCGCTCGGCAAGGGCGAGACCGGGCTCGTGTTCACCAGCGGCGGCGTGATCGCCTGCGCGTGCGTGCTCGTGCTCGGGATCGACCCGGCGGCGCTGCCGCTGCTCAACCGCACGTCGGTCAACGGCTCCGTCACCAAGCTGATCTCCGGCGGCCGCGGGGTCTCGCTCGTGACGTTCAACGAGCACGCCCACCTCGAGCCCGATCTGGTCACCTTCCGCTGACGGACGGGGGCGCATCGCCCGAAGCGGGTGATGCCGGGCGATCGCCGGCACCGCATGCTCGGCGGGTGCGCAACCGCACCGTCATCCTGATCCTCGGCACCGCGCAGTTCGTGATGGTGCTCGACAGCACGGTCATGAACGTGTCCATCTCCGAGGTCGTCAAGGACCTGGACACGACGGTCGCCGGCGTGCAACTGGCGATCACCGCCTACACGCTGGTGATGGCCGCATTCATGCTGACCGGCGCCAAGCTCGGTGACCTGTGGGGACGCCGGCGGGCCTTCACGATCGGCCTGGTCATCTACGGCATCGGCTCGCTGGCCACCGCGCTGAGCCCGAACCTCACCGTGCTGCTGATCGGGTGGTCGCTGATCGAGGGCCTCGGCGCGGTGCTGGTGATCCCGGCGATCGCCTCGCTGACCGCGGTCAACTACAAGGGCCCGGAGCGCGCGCTGGCCTTCGGCCTGCTCGGCGGGATCGCCGGGGCGGGCGCCGCCGCCGGGCCGCTGATCGGCGGCTTCATCACCTCGGCGCTGACCTGGCGGCTCGTGTTCGCGGGCGAGACCGTGCTCGTGCTCGGCATCCTCATGCTGGTCAAGCGCATCCACGACGAGCCGCCGCTCCGGCAGGACCCGCTCGACCGCGGCGGCGCCGCGCTGTCGGCGGCCGGGCTCGGGCTGAGCGTGTTCGGGATCCTCAAGATCAGCTCCTGGGGCCTGGTCCGGCCGAGCGGCGCGCTGACCATCGGCGGCACCGAGATCACGCCGTTCGGCTTCTCGGCGGTGCCGTTCGTGATCCTCGCCGGCGTCGTCATGCTCGGGGCGTTCGTGCGCTGGGAGCAGCGTGTGGTGGCCCGCGGCCGGACGCCGCTGCTGCGGCCGGACCTGCTGCACATCCCGCAGATGCGCGCCGGGCTCTCGACGGTCGTCTCGCAGTACCTGATCCTGGCCGGGACGTTCTTCGTGCTGCCGCTGTACCTGCAGCTTGTGCTGGGCAAGGACGCCCTGGAGACCGGGCTGAAGATCCTCCCGATCTCCGTGACGATGATGGTCGCCGCCCTGCTCGGTCCGCGGCTCGCGGCCAAACGGTCACCGCGGCGGGTCGTGCAGGCCGGCCTCGCCTGCCTGTTCGTGGCGCTCCTGGGTGTGATGGCCACGATCTCGCCGAGCCTGGCCTCAGCGCCGTTCGCGATCTCGCTGGCCCTCTTCGGGGCCGGCGTCGGCCTGGTCGTGTCGCAGATGGGCAACGTCGTCATGTCCTCGGTCCCGGAGACCCGCAGCAGCGAGGCGGGCGGCGTCCAGGGTGCGGCGCAGAACCTCGGCCAGTCGCTCGGCACCGCGCTGATCGGCGCGATCCTCCTCACCGGTCTGACCACCGGCTTCCAGGACCGCGTGCGGGCCGACCCGGCGGCGCCGCCGGCGCTGGTCCAGTCCGTCGAGTCCGCCACGACGGCCGGCCTGCCGATGGTCTCCGAGGCGCAGTTCAAGGCCGCCGCCCAGGACGCCGGCCTCCCGCCCGACCAGGTCGACACGCTCGTCGGGCACTACCAGGACGCGCAGGTCGCAGCGCTCAAGCTCGCACTGCTCGCCGTGTCGGTCTTCGCGCTCGTCGCCGTCTGGTTCGCCCGGGCGCTGCCGGGCGAGCCGCTGGGACGGGCGGCCCCCGCGCCGGTTTCGCGGCATGTGCCGAAACCGGCGCCGTTCTTGTCGGGCCAGAGCTCGGGGCGGTAGAGCACCGTCATGTCCACCACACTCGACCCGACAACCACCGGCCACGCGGTGGAGCCCGCGCCACCGCCGGCGTCCCTGACCGGTGACCCCTCCATCCTCGGCCTGCCGATCTTCGTCGCGGGCTCGGTCGCCCTCGGCCTGGTCGAAGTCGGGTACGTGCCCGCCGCCGCCGGCGCCGCCGCGCTGCCGATCATCATGGCCGCGACCGGCCTCGGCCTGTTCATCGCCACGATCTGGGCGGCCGCGCTCGGGCAGACGCTGGTGGCGGCGATCTTCGGGCTGTTCACCGGCTTCTGGCTGAGCTACGCCGCGCTCGTCCTCGGCCTCAACCATGGCTGGTTCGCGATCCCGGCTGCTGAGGTCGCGCACACGGTCGCGCTGTTCCTCATCTCCTGGGCGATCGTGATGGCCGCGCTCACCATCGCCACGCTGCGACTACCCGTCGCGTTCACGGCCGTGGTCGCGCTCGTCGTCCTGGCCCTCGTGCTGCTGATCCCGGCGACCCTGCAGCCGGACACGACGCTGACCAAGATCGCCGGCTGGGTGATCCTGGCCTTCGCGGCACTCGGCCTCTACCTGTTCCTGAGCGCCGCGTCGGTGGCGGGTGGCGGGAAGCCGTATCCGGTCGGCCGCCCGCTCATCCGCTGAGTCCGCTAGATCGGCGACGAGGGCCGCGCCAGGCCCTCGGCGAGATCGCCGAAGCCCGGGGCAATGATCGCCCCGGGCTGGGCGATCAGCTCCTCGGCCACCAGGGCCTCGGTCGTCAGCAGCAGCGCCGCGACCGAGGCGGCGTGCTCGATGCCCGCGGCCGTGACGCGCACCGGGTCGATGACGCCCTTCTCGAACAGGTCGCCGAACTCGCCGGTCAGCGCGTCGAGGCCGTGTCCGTCGGGCATCGCCTGCACCTGGTCGACGGCTGCGCGCCCGTCGTAGCCGGCGTTTGACGCGATCCAGTACAGCGGCTCGGACAGCACGCTGCGCACGACCGCCGCCCCGCGCGCGTAGTCGCCCTTGAGCTCCAGGACGTCGAGCGCGGAGGCCGCCCGCAGCAGCGCCGTGCCGCCGCCGGCCACGACGCCCTCGGCGACCGCCGCCTGCGTGGCGGCGAGCGCGCCCTCGGTGCGGCGCATCCGCTCGCGCAGGACGACCTCGGCCATGGCGCCGACGCGGATCACGGCCAGCCGCAGCGCGAGCCGCGCGAGCCGTTCCTGGAGCACCTCGACGTCGCGCTCCTGGGTCGCGCGGGCGAGGCTGGCCCGGATGTGGGCGAGCCGCGCCTCGACGCCCTCGACCGTGCCGCCACCCTCGATGAAGGTCGTCGAGTCGGCGGTCACCACCACGCGCCGCGCGCGCCCGAACGCGCTCGGCTGGACGCGGTCGAGCGTCAGCCCGGCCTCCGGCGAGATGACCTCGCCGCCCGTGTAAGCCGCGAGGTCGCCGAGGTGCTCGATGCGCCGGTGCCCGAAGCCCGGCGCCCGCACGGCGACCGCGTCGAGCGTCCCATGGCGGCGGTTGGCGACCAGCATCGACAGCGCGGTGCCGTCGACCTTCTCGGCCAGCACGACCAGCGGCCGCGGCTCCCTCATCACCTGCTCGAGCGCCGGCATCAGCTCCTGCACATGACTGATCGGCTTCGTGGTCATGAGGATGTACGGGTCCTCGAGCACGGTCTCCATGCGGTGCTCGTCGGCGACCATGTACGGCGAGATCCAGCCGTTCTCGACCAGCATGCCGTCGACGAACTCGACGCTGATCGCAGGGATCTCGGACTCCTCGACCGTGACGACGCCCTCGGGTCCGACCCGTTCCAGCGCCTCGGCCACGGCGTTGCCGATCACCCGGTCCTCCTTGGCGGCGATCGTCGCGACGTGGCGCAGCTCGGCGCTGCCGGACACCGGGCGCGCGGAGCGGCGCAGCTCGGCGGCGATCAGGGCCGACGCCTCCTCGATGCCGACGCGCAGCAGCATCGGGTTCGCGCCATCCTCGATCGCGATCATGCCCTCGCGGACGATCGCCTGGGCCAGCAGGGTGGCGGTCGTCGTGCCGTCCCCGGTCAGGTCGCTCGTCTTGTTGGCGACCTCGCGCACGAGCTGCGCGCCCATGTTCTTGAACTGGTCGGTGAGCTCGATCTCACGGGCGATCGAGACACCGTCGTTGGTGATCGTCGGCGCGCCGGTCAGGCGCTCGAGCACCACGTTGCGGCCCTTGGGACCGAGCGTGACCTTGACCGTGTTGGCCAGCTCGTCGACGCCGGCCTGCAGCAGCCGGCGTGCGTCATGGTTGAAATGGAGCCGCTTTCCCATGGATGTGTCTTTCTCCTAGGCCGGGACAAGGATGCCCCGGCCCTGCAGGCGTCCGTTGTCGAGGTCGGCCATCGCGTCGT
>JAXDHL010000017.1:0-2611 GCA_034664525.1 Solirubrobacteraceae bacterium | reverse complement strand
CGCGGCGACGTACTCGAAGCGGTGGCATCCTGAGCGGGTTCGGGACGCGCGCCGTCCACGCCGGCCTGGAGCCCGATCCGACTTACGGGTCGGTCATCCCGGCCATCCACCAGACCTCGACGTTCGCCCAGCGGGCGGTCGGCGAGTTCGTCGAGGACTTCGACTACGCGCGCTCGGCGAACCCGACCCGGACCGCGCTGGAACGTGCCCTCGGTGAGCTCGACGGCGGCCGTGCGTCGGCGTTCGCCTCCGGCATGGCGGCGACGCACGCGCTGCTGACGGCCGCCTGCGCGGCGGGCGACCACATCGTCCTGCCCGCCGATCTCTACGGCGGCACCTACCGGCTCGTCGACAAGGTGCTCAAGCGGTTCGGGATCGAGGCCACGCTGGTCGACCAGACCGACCTCGACGCGACGGAGGCGGCGATCGCGGCGTCGAAGCCGAAGGTCGTCTGGGTCGAGTCCCCGACCAATCCGCTGCTCAACGTCGTCGACCTCGAGGCGGTGATCGCGCTGAGCCACCGCGCGGGTGCGCTCGTGGCGGTGGACTCGACGTTCGCCACCCCGGTCAACCAGCGCCCGCTCGAGCTCGGCGCCGACGCCGTCGTGCACTCGGCGACGAAGTACCTCGGCGGGCACTCGGACACCGTCGGCGGCGTGGTCGTCGTGCGCGAGAACGCGCTGCACGACGCGGTGCGCTTCGTCCAGAACTCCGTCGGCGCCGTGCCGGCGCCGTTCGACTGCTTCCTCGTCCACCGTGGGCTGCGCACGCTGCACCTGCGGATGGCCGCCCACGCCGCGAGCGCCGAGGCCGTCACCGGCTTCCTGCAGCAGGCCGACGGCGTCGCGGACGTCCGCTGGCCGGGCTTCAGCGGCATGGTGTCGTTCCGCCACCCGGACGCCGTCGGCGTCGCCGCCCGGACGAAGCTCTTCACGCTCGCCGAGTCGCTCGGCGGCGTCGAGTCGCTGATCGAGGTCCCGCAGGCGATGACCCACCAGTCCGTCGAGGGGTCGGCGGCGGCCGTCCCGGCCGACCTCGTGCGGCTCTCCTGCGGCGTCGAGGACCCCCCGGACCTCGTCGCCGATCTGCGTGCCGCGATCGGCTGAGTCGGGCACCATGTCGGGCATGCCCGTCCAGCTCGTCCACACCTGCTACCGCGTCGTCGACCCCGAGGCGTCGAAGCGGTTCTACGCCGTGCTCGGCTTCGAGGAGCGCGGCCGGCTCAACTTCGACTCGGCCTACAACGTCTACCTCGGGTTGCCCGGCGGCGGTGACACGCTGGAGCTGACCGTCAACGTCGGCCGCGACGCGCCCTACGACCTCGGCGACGGCTACAACCACGTCGCGGTCACCGTCGAGGACATCGACGCGACGCTCGCGGCGTTCGGCGAGCTCGGGGTCGAGCCCGAGAAGCCGGCCTACCGCCCGGGCGGGCGCGAGGACCTTCCGCGGATCGCGTTCGTCGCCGACCCGGACGGCTACCGCGTCGAGCTGATCGACGGCGCCCGCTTCGACACGCCCCAGGACGGCCGGCACCCGTCGCTTGGCTAGCGCAGGCGCACCGGCAGCGTCCTGAGCTGGTTCGCGAACGGCGACGCCGCCCAGCGCGGCTCGCCGGCGAGCGCGATCTCCGGGAAGCGCTTCAGCGTCTCCTCGAGGAGCACCTTGAGCTCGAGCCGCGCGAGCGCCGTGCCCAGGCAGAAGTGCCGGCCGCCGGCACCGAACGCCTGGTGCTCCGGGTTGCGCGTGACGTCGAAGCGGTCCGGGTCCTCGTAGCGCGACTCGTCGCGGTTCGAGGACGGGTACCAGAGGCAGACCTTGTCGCCCGCCTTGATCTGCGCGCCGTTGAGCTCGACGTCGCGGGTCGCGGTGCGCCGGAAGTGCCCGAAGGCCGGGAACATCCGCAGCGACTCCTCGACCGCGCTGGGGATCAGCGACGGGTCGTCGAGCAGCTTGCGCTTCTCGCCGGCGTGCTGCATCAGCGCCATCATCGCCGCGCTGTAGGTCGCCTTCGTCGAGTCGTTGCCGGCCGCCATCAGCAAAAAGAAGCCCATGACGATCTCGTGGTCCTCGAGCCGCTCGCCGTCGACCTCGGCGTGGACGAGCACGCTGGTGAGGTCGTCGGTCGGCGTCTCACGCCGCTCGGCGATCAGCTTGCTGCAGCGCTCGAACAGCAGTGGCACCTCGCGCTCCATGATCGTCCGGCCGTGCAGCGCGCCGCGGTCGTCGTCGCCGAAGACCAGCATCGCGTTGATGAGCGTCGCCCATGACGCGTCGTCCTCCGGCGGGATGCCCATGAAGGACCCGATCACGCGCGAGACGACGGGCTGCGCCACCTCCTCGACGAGGTCGCAGGTCTCGCGATCGGCCAGCCGGTCGAGCACTCCGGCGGCGATCTCGCGGATCTCGTCCTCGTGCAACGCGATCCGCTTCGGCGTGAACCCGCGCTGGAAGAGCGCCTTCAGCCGGTCGTGCTTCGGCGGGTCCATCCCGATGAACATCGCCTGGATCAGCTCGACCGGGACGACGGCGTCCGAGACCGCGGTGATGCCATGCGCGGACGAGAACGTCTGCCAGTCGCGCGAGACCGCGTGGATGTCGTCCGCGCGCG
>JAXDHL010000016.1:0-2831 GCA_034664525.1 Solirubrobacteraceae bacterium | reverse complement strand
CTGATCGATGACGGCCCGGTGACGGCCGACCTGGTCGTCGAGGAGACGGCGGGCGTCGAGACGATCTCCCCCCACGGGGACCGCTACATCTGGACGCGCAAGCAGGGCGGGGTCCGCGTGCGCGGCGCCGTGACGATCGCCGATCGCGCGTTCGCGCTCGACGCGCCGGGGGTCGTCGACGACTCGGCCGGCTACCACGCCCGCCGCACGTCCTGGTGCTGGTCGGCCGGCGTCGGCACGGCGGACGCGGACGGCCGCGCCGTGGCCTGGAACCTCGTCACCGGATTGCACGACGCGCCGTCGGCCTCCGAGCGGACGGTCTGGGTCGACGGCGTCGCGCACGAGGTCGGGCCCGCCGGCTTCGACGGCCTGCGCGGCGTCGGCGGCCTGCGCTTCAGTGCCGAGGCCTCGCGCGCGCACGCGCAGAACCTGCTGATCGTCGCATCGGACTACGAGCAGCCGTTCGGGACGTTCGCCGGCACGCTGCCGGGCGTCGGGGCGATCACCGGCCTCGGGGTGATGGAGCGCCACCGTGCCGTCTGGTGAGGACGACCCGCGACTCGACCCGGAGCTGCTCGCGAACGGCGACACCCGCAACGTCGTCGACCGCTACCGCTACTGGCGCCGCGAGGCGATCGTCGCCGACCTCGACGCCCGCCGGCACCCGTTCCACGTCGCGATCGAGAACTGGCAGCACGACCTCAACATCGGGTCGGTCGTGCGCAACGCCAACGCGTTCCTCGCCGCCGAGGTGCACATCGTCGGCAACCGCAAGTGGAACCGCCGCGGGGCGATGGTCACCGACCGCTACCAGCACGTCCGCCACCACCCGACGCTCGGCGACCTGGCGGCGTTCGCGGGCGCGCACGACCTGCGGGTGATCGGCATCGACAACCTCCCCGGCGCGCTGGCGATCGACGACTACCCGCTGCCCGAGCGCTGCGTGATGCTGTTCGGGCAGGAGGGACCGGGACTGTCCGACGAGGCGCGCGCGCTGAGCACCGACGTGCTCGCGATCCGGCAGTTCGGCTCGACGCGCTCGATCAACGCGGCGGCGGCGAGCGCCGTCGCGATGCACGAGTGGATCCGCCGCCACGTCCCGCCGCGCTGACCAGCCGGAGCGCGGGCGCGCCTGGACGGACGGTCCGTTCCCCGACGCCCCACCGCGACTCCGCGCGGCGCCGCAACCTGAATGGAGCATGACATCCAAAGGCCCACGGCTCCGCGCCGTCCTGCTCGCTTCGCTCGTCATCGCCGTGGTGATGGCGCCGGTCGGGGTCGCCGCGACCGGCTCGATCCTGCGCGCCGGCCAGCGCAACTCCACGACGACCGAGACGAAGATCGTCTCCACCACCGCGGGCACGAACGCCAGCACCGGCGGCTATGCGACCCGCCAGTCGAACACGTCGAGCTCCGGCGGCGGCGCGATCTACGGCTGCCGCTCCGCGCTGCCCACCGCCGGCGGTGCGGCCCAGGAGCCGTGCCTGCGCGCCAACAACCTCAACACCGGCAAGGCGTTCGAGTTCGCCGCCCACGGAACGCTCGCCGGCACGATCGAGACGGGCACGGGCGGTGACGGCGCCAAGCCGTTCACGACCAACGCGACCGGCGTCGCGACCGGCCTGAACGCCGACCGCGTCGACGGCAAGAACGCCGACGAGATCGTCGCCGCCGTCCCGCAGGAGCGCTGGTTCGTGCTGGGCACGGACGGCCAGATCGCCGAGCAGTCGGGCGGCTTCAAGGTCATCGACGCCTACGGCGCCGACAGCCGCGTCTACGTCGACGCCGGCTCCTCGCTCGAGAAGCACGGCCTGAGCGCGACGATCGCCGACCCGGCCGCGTCCGGCGAGGTCTCGGCCGCCCGCTGCGGGACGCCGGTGTTCGACTGCGCCCCGACCGGCGCCAAGAACGTCAACAGCATCGTCGTCACGCCGCGCGCCAGCGACGGGACGCTGACGGCGGCCGGCAGCCGCAAGCGCGTGTCGGTGACGATCACGCCGTAGTCCGGCGGGAGCCGACCGCGCGCGCGAGCTCGGCCCGGAGCAGCTTCGAGTGGAGCGCTCCGATGAGCTCGCGCAGCGGGTCGGCCCCGGACCGGATGATCTCGACGGCGCGCTCCTCGGGAACCTCGCCGGCGAGCCGGTCCAGCAGCACCCGGACCTCCTCGCGCACGAGCGGCTCGAGCGCCTCGCGGTAGCGCACGGTGTCGTAGACGGTGAAGCCGAGCGCCTCGTCGTAGCCGCCGGCGCGGAAGCGCACGATCGCCTCGAGCACCTTCAGGTCGTCGGGGTCGTAGCCGCTGCGGGTCGGCGTGACCGCGCCGACCTCGGCCAGCCGGTCGAGCACGTTGGCGGGCAGCGCGTAGCGGGCCAGCGCCTCCTTGCGCGAGACGCGCGGCCCGGCGTCGGCCTCCGCCGCCGCCTGCAGGATCCGGTCCTCGGCGTCCACGAGCGCGCGCACGCGGTCCGGGTCCCCGTCCCGGAGGACGGCGCGGATGTGCTTGAGCGGCATGAACCGCTCCTCCTGCAGCCGCTTGATCAGGCGGATCCGCTCGACGAAGTCGGGCGGGTAGTAGGCCATGTTGCGCGAGGTGCGCACGATCTCGCCCTGCCCACCCAGCAGGCCCTCGCGCAGGTAGTGCTTGATCGTGCCGGCGGAGACGCCGGAGCGCTCCGCGAGCTCGCCCATCTTGAGCAGGTCGCCGTTCATCCCATGAACGACCCGCGCACGTCCGCTGCGGGTCCTTGGACCGCCCCGGCCGCCAGCATCGCGTCGACCTGGTCGTCGTCGTAGCCGAGCGCGCGCAGGACCTCGCGCGTGTGCTCGCCGAG
>JAXDHL010000015.1:0-5758 GCA_034664525.1 Solirubrobacteraceae bacterium | reverse complement strand
CGCGGCGCCCGAGTGGCGCGGCGGCGAGGTCGTCCAGCGCGAGCCGCATGCGGTCGAGCTGGGCGGCGACCGGCGCCGCCGCTCCGGGCGGCAGCCCGTGCAGCGCCAGTGTCGCGGCGGTCAGCGGCCCGCGCAGCTCATGCGACGCGTGCGCGATCAGCCGCTCGACGTGGCGCCGTCGCCGGCCGATCATGCCGCCGCCGCCATCACCGGGTCGACCAGCCGATAGCCGACGCCCCACACGTTCACGAGCCAGCGATCGCCGTCGACGCCCAGCTTGCGCCGGAGCCGGCAGGCATGCGAGTCGAGCGTTCGCGTGTTGCCGATCGAGCGAAAGCCCCAGACCTCGCGCAGCAACTCCTCCTTCGTGAAGACGCGCGTGGGGTCGGCCGCGAGCGCCCGCAGCAGCGCGAACTCCTTCGAGGACAGCGCGATCCGCTGCCCGCGCAGCTGCACGTCGCGCGTGACCGGGTCCACCTCGAGGTCGCCGACCCGCAGGCAGCCGGCGCGGGAGACGATCTGGCCGCGCCGCAGCAGCGCCCGCACCCGGCCGAGCAGCTCCGGATACGAGAACGGCTTGACGAGCAGGTCGTCGGCGCCCTTCTCGAATGCGCGCACGCGCTCGAGCTCGGCGCTGCGGCCGGTCAGGACCAGGAACCGCTGGTCCGGGTCGGCGCGTGAGAAGCGCCGGTCCGCCGCCCGCACCCGGGCGATCAGCTCGAGCCCGGAGCCGTCCGGCAGGCCGATGTCGGCGATCACCAGGTCAGGCGCCTTGTGCTCGATCAGGCGCAGCGCGTCGCGAGCGGTCTCGCAGACCAGCAGGTCGAATCCGTCCGCGGTCAGGTTGTCCGCCAGGAACGTCCTGACGGCGTGGTCGTCCTCGACCACGAGGAGGGTCACCGAGCGTTCCGTCATACCTCTCCTAGGCACGACGGCGGCGGACTTCGCCCCCCTGAGTGAAAGATCCGTGCCAGCCCCTGGCAGCGTGGAGGACTCGCACCTAGGATGCCGACGGCCTCATGGATCAGCTTCGCCGCGGAAACTACGACTCCGGCCAGGATTACGTCCTGGAATACGGAGAGCTCAGGTTCACGTTCAACGAACGGGACTTCGCCGAACGCGTCGAGCAGGCCGCCCTGAAGCTCGGCTTCGTGGGCGCCCGGCTCGACGGCTCCGAGCTGGAGGACCTCGTCAACCTGACGGTCAACGGCGAGGTCCAGGATCCGGCGTCAGGGCTCGGCGAGCACGTCAACGACTGCTGGCCCGAGATCGTCGGGCCGGCCGACCGCTCGCTCGTGCACTGGCTGCGCCGGCTCGTCTTCCGCTCCGCCTGGCTGGACCAGCGCGTCAAGGAGGGCGAGCTCGACATCGTGTTCTGCGACGAGACCCACACCTTCGGCTACGTGCAGCCGGACCGCGAGGCCGAGCCCATCGAGCTCAGCCCCGAGCCGAACTGGCACCGGGTCGCCTACACGCCCCGGTAGCCCGCTTCAGGCGGTCGCTTCGGTGCGCGCCGCGGCGATCTTCGCCGCGCCGTCCTCGCCGACCAGCAGCTCCGGCCGCATCGTGGCCGACGCGCCGAGGTCGATGTTCGGGAACCGCCGCAGACCGGTGAGCGCGGCGTCGAGGGCGATGATCGTCGTCTCGCCCCCGAGCGGTGCGGCCGCGGCGGCGATGATCGTCAGCGAGCCCCCGTCCGGGATGTTGCGGCCCGCGGCGAGCGTGCGGCGGGCGGCGGCGGGACCGACCTGGTCGAGCGCGTCGATGACGACGACGGCGTCGCCACCGCGGGCGGCGACGCGGCGGCCGAGCTCGACCGCCTGATCGACGACCTGGGACTGCGCCTCGGGCGAAGTGCCGAGCGCGGCGGTCGCCGTGGGCGTGATGCCCTCGCCCCACTCGCCGATCTCCTCCGGGCGCGCGCCGGCGAGCACGACGGTCAGCTCGAGGCCCTCGCGCCCGGCCAGCGCGCCGGCGATCCGGCGCAGCAGGTCGCTCTTGCCCGCGAGCGGGCCGCCGGTGACGACGACGCGCGAGCCCTTGCCGAACGGCGTCAGCCACTCGGCGGCGGTGACCGTCGGGTCGTCGCCGCCGAGCTCGAGGCGCTCGGTCGGGAACGCGGCCGGCAGGTCCTCGAAGCGCGTGCCCTCGGCGACCTCGTCCGCCGGGCGGCCGTTGATCGTGTCGATGCGGATCAGCGACGGGTAGCGCTCGGAGCGCCGCGGCGGGCGGACGGGGCCGCCGACCTTGTCGCCGGAGACGAGCTCGCAGCGCTTGACCTGGGCGGCCGAGACGTAGACATCGTCGTCGGACGTCTCGCCCGCGCTGGCGCGGACGAAGCCGGAGCCGTTGGGCTGCAGGTCGACGACGCCCTCGACCGTGCGGTCCTCCTGGACGGCGGTGCCGGCGTTGGCGCCGGCGTCCTCGTCGCGGCCCCGGCCGCCACGGCGGCGGCGGCGGCCGCGCTGCTCGTCGGGCTCCTCGGTGGCGTCGGCCTCGTCGGCGGCCTCGACGGCCGCCGCGGTCTCCTCGTCGGCGGCCTTCGAGCGCGAGCGGCGCGAGCGCGAACGGCTGCGGCGCGGGGCCGCATCCTCTGCCTCGTCGGCGTCACCGTCGTCGGCGGACGCGGCGGCGTCGCCCGACTGCTTGGCGATGATCGCGTCGACGAGGTCGGCCTTGCGCAGGCGGCGGAACGCCTCGACGCCCAGCTCGGCGGCGATGACGTGCAGGTCGGCGAGCGGGCTGCCCTCGAGGGCGGCGCGGTCGAGCACGGAAGTCATGGTGGGGTCCTCCTATGGGGTGGTCGGTAGGCGCCCGGACGCGTTGAGTCGCAGCGGCCGGCAACCAGAGGGCCCGAAGCCTAGGGGATCGGGGCCTCGCGACGCAGGTGCTCGGGCACCCGCGCGCCGGCGGGGAGCTGCTCGTCGCCGCGCAGGACCGCCCGCACGGCGAGGAACTCGGCGACCTCGCGGACATCGTGCACGCGGAAGACCGCGGCGCCGGCGTCGGCGCCCCAGCCGACTGCGGCCAGCGTCCCGGCCAGCCGCTCGCGTGGCCGCCGCAGCGTGATCGCGCCCACGAAGTCCTTGCGGGAGACGGCGAGCAGCAGCGGCCGCCCGAGCTCGTGCAGCCGGGGCAGCCCGCGCAGGATCTCGACCGTCTGGGCCGGCGTCTTCCCGAAGTCGGGGCCGGGGTCGAGCAGGACCTGCTCGGCGGCCAGGCCGTGGGCGCGCGCGACGTCCATCCGCTCGGCGAGCCAGTCGCGGACCTCGGTGGCCGCGTCGCGCCCGGCAAAGCGGTCCTCGCGGTGCTCCTGCGTCTTCGGGGGGACGGGCGTGTGCATCAGCACGTAAGCGGCGCCGCTGCCGGCGCACAGCTCGGCCAGCGCCGGATCGGCCAGGCCCGAGATGTCATTGACGATCCGCGCACCGGCGGCGAGCGCCGCCTCGGCGACCGGCGCCTTGTAGGTGTCGACCGACAGCAGGGCGCCGAGCTCGCCGGCCAGCCGCTCGATCAGCGGGACGACGCGTTCGAGCTCCTCGGCGACGCTGACCGCCGGGCGGTTCGTGACGTTGGACTCGCCGCCGACGTCGAGCACGTCGGCGCCGTCGGCCAGCAGCCGCTCGGCCACGCGCAGACGGTCGTCGAGCGTGCGGACGTCGCGCGAATCGCTGAACGAGTCCGGCGTCGCGTTGAGGACGCCCATCAGCAGCGGCCGCCGGCCGCCGCCGAAGGTCAGCGTGCGGTCACCCGCGCGCAGGATCACCGGTCAGCCCACCCGGACCGTGAAGCGCTTGCGGGTGCGGTTGCCGAGGGCGTCCTCGGCACGCACGGTCACGCGGTAGGTCGCGGCCCGCCCGTAGCGATGCTCGCGCGGCCGCACCAGCGTGGTGAAGGTCCCATCGCCGAAGTCGACCCGCGCCGACCGCACGCCGGTCTGCGGATCCGAGATCGTGACCCGCAGCCGCAGGCCGGAGCGCTTGCGCAGCGTGACCTTCGGTCCGCTGACATCGACGCGCACGAAGCGCGCCTTCGTGGCGGTCGCCTGCCCGCGGGGGTCGACGCTCACGACCTGCCACCGGTGCGCCCCGTCGGAGAGTCGCGGCGCGGTCAGCGACTCGCGCGTCGTCGTCCCGACCACCTTGCCGTCGATCACCACGCGGTAGGTCTGCCCGCCCCACAGGTCCAGCCCGGTCCCCCAGCGCAACCGCGGCCGGGCGATCGCCTTGTAGGCCCGGCTGGTGCGCAGGGTCGCGGCACCCGGTGCCTCGTCCCACACGGCGGCCACCACCGAGCTGCCCTGCAGCCAGCCGAGGACGAAGTCGCCGGCGCGGTCGGAGCCCAGTTCGGCCGGGCCGGAGCCGGCCCCGAGCGCGACCTCCGGCTCGAGCGGCTGGTCCTTGGCGGCATGGCGGCCCGCGAAGCCGGCAGCGTTCTGCCAGGCCACCGCGGCGTCGCGCGACTCGGCGCCGGCGACGAGCGGCGCGCTGCCGGAGCCGGCCTTCGCGGCCGGGCCGAACGCGTCGTGCACGAGCGCGGCCACCCCGATGTCGGCGCCGGTGGCGCTCGCGGCCAGGCCGACCCCGCGGCCGTTCATCGATATCGAGGGCGACCCGGAGCCCGGCCCGAGGTCGATCGGGACTGCGGGATCGAACAGCGAGCCGACCAGCCGCCGCGCGTAGACCCGGTCGCCCTGCCGATAGGTCACCCACGCCCACGAGACGTCGTCCTCGATCGTGACGTCGGCCGAGTCCGCGCCGGTGGCGATCTCCTGCGGCAGCGCCGACAGGCGCAGGTCCGTCAGCCGCCGCGCGTAGAGGTTGCCGCTCTCGCTCCAGACGATCAGCGCGTTGCCGTCGGCGGCGGTCACGACGTGCGGCGCGCTGGCGTCGGCCGCCTGGTCGATGTCCATCGGCGCGGGCGCGGCCTCCCAGAGGCCCTTGCGCAGCCGGACCGCACGAACGTCGCCGGCCTGCCGGAAGACCACGTATCCCGTCCGCTGGATCGCCATGTCGACGGCGGGCGGGCCGACGTCGCCGCTGCCGAGCGCGACCGGCGCGCTCAGCGGGCCGCCGTCGGAGTAGGCCCCGAGGATCCGGTCGCCGGAGCGCCAGGCGACGATGATCGCGCCACCATCGGCGACCGCCACGACGGGATCGGTGGCCGGCAGCGTCTCCGCCGGGTCGACGCGCTCGGGCGCCTGCCACGCGCCGACGGCCATACGGGCGAGATACACGTGCCCGTCCGCCTTGACGTAGGTCATCGCGGCGGACCCGTCGCGAGCGACGTCGACGCCGCCGAAGGCGGTCGCGCCGGTGTCGACGGGCGCGGCCGGGAACCAGCCGGCGCGCGCGGGGGCCGGACCCGCCAGCAGGACGGGCACGAACACGAGGGCGGCCAGGAGACGGCGCATGGTCCCCTCTAGTTAGACGAGGAGGCCCTCGGCCCCTGCTTCGTCACGGAACGCGGCCGCCTCGGACGCCATCCGAGCGGCGTCCCAGCCGAGCTCGGCGCCCGTCGCGGCGGCCACGCGGTCGACCGCGGCGGGGTCGTCTGCGAGCGCCCGCGCGTCGAGCAGCCCGAGCCGCGTGCGCCGCAGCAGCACGTCCCCGACCGTGCGCGCCTGCTCGCTGCGGGCGGCGTGCACCGCCTCCGCCAGCAGGTCGGGATGGCCGGGCAGGATCGGCTGCGCCAGTTCACCACGCTCGGCGGCGATGCCGAGCACCTCGTGCGCGACGTAGCCGTAGCGGTCGGCGAG
>JAXDHL010000014.1:0-7125 GCA_034664525.1 Solirubrobacteraceae bacterium | reverse complement strand
ATCACCCGGTCGTGCAGGCGCTCCTCCATATGGATGAGCTTCTGCATCTCGGACTCCATCAGGCGGGAGACCGGGATGCCGGTCCAGCGGGCGACGACCTCGGCGATCTCGTCGGCGTCGACCTTGTCGGACAGGTACACGGGCGGCTCCTCCGTGGGCCCGGCAGAGTCGGCCTCGGCCAGCTTGCGCTCGAGCTCGGGGATCTCGCCATGGCGCAGCTCGGCGGCGCGGGCGTAGTCGGCCTCGCGCTCCGCCCGCTCCAGCTCGATGCGCGCGGCGTCGAGCCGCTTGGTGAGCTCACCGTGCCCGCTCGCCCGGTCGCGCTCGGCCTCCCACTGCGCCTTCATCGCCGAGTACTGCTCGTTCAGGTCGGCCATCTCGCGATCGATCTCCTCGAGCCGCGCGACCGCCGTCTCGTCCTTCTCGACCGCGAACCGCTCGATCTTCAGCTGCTCGATCCGGCGGTGGACCTCGTCGATCTCGGTCGGGACGGTCGACTTCTCGATCGAGACGCGCGAGGCCGCCTCGTCGACCAGGTCGATCGCCTTGTCGGGAAGGAAGCGATCGGCGATGTAGCGCTCCGACAGCGTGGCGGCGGCGATCAGCGCCGCGTCGGTGATGCGCACCTCGTGATGCGCCTCGTAGCGCTCCTTCAGGCCGCGCAGGATCGCGATCGTCGCCTCGACGGACGGCTCGCCGACCTGGACGGGCTGGAAGCGGCGCTCGAGCGCGGCGTCCTTCTCGACGTGCTTGCGGTACTCGTCGAGCGTGGTCGCGCCGATGGCGCGCAGCTCGCCGCGGGCGAGCATCGGCTTGAGCAGGTTGGCGGCGTCGACCGCGCCCTCGGCCGCGCCGGCGCCGACGATCGTGTGCAGCTCGTCCATGAACAGGACGACCTCGCCGCCGGACTCCTGGATCTCCTTCAGGACCGCCTTCAGGCGCTCCTCGAACTCGCCCCGGTACTTCGAGCCGGCCAGCAGCGCGCCGATGTCGAGCGCGATCACCTTGCGATCGCGCAGCGAGTCCGGGACATCGTCGTTGACGATCCGCTGGGCGAGGCCCTCGACGATCGCGGTCTTGCCGACGCCCGGCTCGCCGATCAGCACCGGGTTGTTCTTGGTGCGGCGCGAGAGCACCTGGATGACGCGCCGGATCTCGTCGTCGCGACCGATCACGGGGTCGAGCTTGCCCTCGCGGGCCGCGTCGGTCAGGTCGCGGCCGAACCGCTCCAGCGACTGGTACTTCTCCTCGGGCGACTGGTCGGTCACGCGGTGCGGGCCGCGCAACGCCTCGACCGCGTCGAGCACGGCGCGGCGGCTGACGCCGTGGCGGCGCAGCGCCTCGCCGGCGGCGACCTTCGCATCGACGAGCGCCAGCAGCAGGTGCTCGACGGAGATGTACTCGTCACGCAGCCCCTTGGACTCCTGCTCGGCGGTGCGCAGGACGTTGAGCAGCTCGCGCGAGATGCTCGGCTCGTCGGCGTCGCCGAGCGTCGGCAGCGCGTCGAGCGCGGCGTCGAGGTCGGCGCGGACGGCCTCCGGCGCGGCGCCGAGCTTGCGCAGCACGCGCGGCACGAAGCCGTCGCCGTCATCGAGCAGCGTGGCGAGGATATGCTCGGGCAGCGCCTCGGGGTTGCGCCGCGCGGCCGCCAGCGACGTCGCGCCGGCGAGGGCCTCCTGGGACTTGGTGGTGAAGCGGTCGGCCTGCATGAACGGTCCTCAAGATCTAAGTCGGGGTGACTGAGATATTAGCGGACCCCGAACGTCACCCCCCGAACGGGTGGTCTGCGTTTTTCAGGGACACCCCCGATGACAGGACCCCGGGGGATGCGTAGGTTTGTTACCAGCCTTGCGGCGGGAGGCTCTGACCCAGCACCCGGACCGCGAAAGTGCAGCGACCCTGACTCGGGCACGATGCCCTTCATCGCCGCTTCGTGCGCAAGGCAGTCTGAGCCCCGGCGACCTTGACCCAGTCGCCGGGGCTCTCTTTTTGCCCGGACCGCTCGGGGGCGCCGTCGCCGGCGCCCCCTCGCGCTCAGCCCTTGATGGTGAGCTTCGCGGTGGTCGTCCGCGACGTGCCGTTCTCGTCGCGGTAGACGACGTAGGCGGTCACCTTGACCGACTTGCCCTTCAGGCGACGCTGGTCCGCCTTGGAGAGCGAGAACGTCGTATTGCGCTTCTTGCCCGCCGGGGTCTGGAACGCCTTCGTCCCCAGCGTGCGCTTCGCGCCCGCGAGCTTGCTCGTGGTGCGGAGCTTCACGGTGCCGTTGCACACGTTGCCCGAGGTCTTCGGGCAGCTGAGCTGGATCGTGACCTTGCCGCTCTTGACCTTGGCGGTCTTGGTCACGACCTTCGCCTTGCCGACCGGACCCGAGCTGACCACGAGGTCGAGCGGGAAGTAGGCCGGCAGCGTGCCGCCTGCCTTGCGCGACTGCGAGACCACGGTGCCCTTGGCCGCCTTCGACGGCTTCGAGGTGGTGACCCCGACCGTGCACCCGGAGGCGCCGACCGCCGTGGCGGCCGCGGCGGAGCCCTTCCCGACGACGTTCGGGACCGTGCACGACGGCGCCGACGGCGGCGAATACGTGACCGGCACCTGCGCCTGGCTGCTGTTGCCCGAGGCGTCCTTGGCGACGGCCGTGATGGTGTTCGCGCCCGGCGACAGCGGCACGCGCTGCGACCAGGACCCGTCACCGTTGACCGCGGTCGGGATGCCGTTCACCGTCAGCGAGGACACGCCGACGTTGTCGGACGCGCTGCCGACGACCGTGACGGCGTCGCTGGTGACCACCGCGCCGGATGACGGCGAGGTGATGGCGACGGCCGGCGCCCCGTTGGCGTCCTCGACGCCGGAGGCGAGTCCCTGCACGGCCTCACGGCTGAACCCGGAGGCGTAGTGGTGGTCGATGGCCAGCGAGCCGGTCGCAGGGATGGTGCGCTCGTAATCGAGCAGGAGCTCCGTCGGTGACTCCCACACCGCCTCGTTCGGCGCGGTGGTGTACGTCATCGCGCCCTGGGTGTTGTCGATGCCCGCGGGGTAGCTGCTGTCGTACTGGAAGTACAGGGTGCCCACGGCCGAGCTGCCGAGGTCGGAGACCGTGCCCTCGCCGTGGATCGTGAAGCCGGACTCGCCCGGCGCCTGCGCGGTGTTCCCGTTCTGGTAGTTGTCGTACAGCGCGTGCAGCGTGTGCGACCCGCCGTCCGTCGAGCTCCAGCGATCGGCGATCGTCACCAGCAGGCCCTCATGGCTCTCGGTGATCGTGCGCACGAGCTGCGCCGGCGCGGCGACCCAGTGGTCGCAGGTCCAGTACGGCCAGCCCGAGTCGGGCGTGTCGTTGATGCTTCCATCAACGTTGGCGCAGTAGGCGAGCGGATCGGTCTCGGTGATCGTCCACTCCCCGGTCGCCGCGTTGAACGAGCGCTTGATGTCCGCGGCCGGGGCACCGGCCGAGCCGGAGCTGCCGTACGTGTAGGCGTAGTACGCGCCCGACGGCGTGAACGCGCTGTGACCGTCGACGACGATCTCCGATGTGTTCTTGTAGCCGCCGTCGTAGCTGTACAGACCAGCGTTGCAGTCCCAGGTCCCGTCCGACAAGCGGAAGTCAGGGCCGTAGAGGTAGTTGTAGTCCAGGCCGCAGTCGCTCGCCGAGTAGAAGTAGTTCTGCGCCTTCCGCGTCGAGGACACGACCCTGTAGTCGTAGGGCTGCGACGCGCTGTTCAGGTACGTCTCGTTTAACCCGAAGCCGGAGACCGGCCCGGCGTAGTTGTTGAGCAGGTTGTTCCAGCCGGCGCTCGGCACCGCGCGCAGAACGCAGCTCCGCTCGCTGGGCTTGCCGACGGTCGCGGAGAACGAGCCGTCGGCGGCGACGGCGAGGTCCGTGTAGAGCGGATCGAAGTTGCCGTCGTCGTAGTAGCAGCGGATGTCGACCATATCCGTGTCCGTGCCGTTCGAGGTGCCGGAGACGGTGAACGTCTGCGGGTCCGACGAGTCGTTGTCGTAGTAGGTGAAGAACGGGCTCGCAGGACTCGTGATCTGCGACGTCGTCACCGCGGCGGAGGCGGGACCGGCCGCGAAGAGCGCCATGAAGGCGGCCCCCGAGGCCATCAGCCCGGCAAGCCGGGCGGTTCTAATGGGCAATACAGACCTCCTGGCCGAGCGAGCCCGGCCTTCGATGGACCAGCAGCCCGGGGTGCCCGCCGACGGCGGCCAAAGGTTCCGAGCGCGCGGATTCTCCTGTTCATCGACTGACTGTCAACAGGAGCTGAGGCGTGCCGTTTGTCAACGGACCCGGTCGCAAGAACCGGGCCGCCGGCCCGTTCGCGGGTGCGCGCGTTCGACAGGGCTCAGGGGCGCTTCGGGCGGCGAACGGGGATGATCGCCATCCCCGGCGCCTCGTAGCGCACGAGCTCGGCCCGGAAGGAGCGGCGCACCTCGTCGAGCTGCGCCTCCATGTCCTCCTGCATCCGCGCCGCGCGGCGCTCGAGCTGCTCGACCCGGCGCGTCATCCGCTCGAGCTGCTCCTCCATCTCGAGCACGCGCTCGACGCCGGCGAGGTTCATGCCCAGCTCGGCGGTCATCTGCTGGATGCGCCGCAGCCGGTCGACGTCGTCCTGGGAGTACAGCCGCGTCCCCTTCGGCGAGCGCTTCGGGGCGATGAGGCCGCGCTGCTCGTAGATGCGCAGCGTCTGGGGGTGCATCTCCGCCAGCTCCGCGGCGACGGAGATCATGAACACGCCGCGGCCGGAGTCGACCGCGGCAGTCACCGTCGTCGTCCGCCGCCGGGGCGTGTTCATCGCGCGCCCCCGGTCGATGCCGCCGCCTGGCGCAGCACGGACTCGCGCGGGTTGCCGTTCAGCACGCGCGCGAGGTCCTCGACGGCCTCGGCCTGCTCGGCGTTGAGCTTGGCCGGGACCTCGATCACGAACCGGTAGTGGATGTCGCTGCGCCCGGCGCCGTCGAGCTTGGGCGGACCCTCGCCGCGCAGGCGCTGGACGGTCCCGTGCTTGGTGCCCGGCTTGACCCGCAGCGTCTTGGTGCCGGCGAGCGTCGGGACCTCGACCTCGGCGCCGCGCAGGGCCTCGACGATCGTGATCGGGATCTCGACCTCGAGGTTGTCCCCCTTGCGCTCGAACACCGGCGAGGCGCTCACCCGCGTGACGACGTAGAGGTCACCGGCCGGGCCGCCGCGCAGCCCCGCCTCGCCCTTGCCGGCCAGGCGGATCCGCGAGCCGTCCTTGACGCCCGCGGGGATGTTGACCTTGTAGCGCTTGAGCTCACGCTGGCGACCCTCGCCGTGGCAGGTGTGGCACGGCCGCTCGATGACCGTGCCCGAGCCGTTGCAGCGCGAGCACGGGCGGGTGATCGAGAACAGGCCCTGACCCTGGGACTCCACCCCGCGACCCTGGCAGACCGGGCAGACGATCGGCTCGGTCCCGGGCTCGGCGCCCGTCCCGCGGCAGGTCGGGCACGGTGCCTGGGTGGCGACCGCGACCGGCACCTGCGCGCCGGACACCGCCTGGCCGAACGCGATCGAGACCTCGGTCTCGAGGTCCCGCCCCTTCTCGGCGGCCGGCTTGGTGCGCGGCCCTGAGCCCCCGCGGAAGCGCCCGGAGGCCTGGCCGAACAGGTCGCTCAGGATGTCCGAGAACGCGCCCGGGTCGGTCCCGCCCGTCGTCCCGGCGCCGGTCCCGAACGGCGACCCACCGGTGAAGATCGAGCCGCCGCGGTCGTAGGTCTTGCGCTTCTCGGGGTCCGACAGGGTGTCGTAGGCCTCGGAGACGTGCTTGAACTTCTCCTCCGCCGTCGCGTCCCCCGGGTTCGTGTCCGGGTGGTACTTGCGCGCGAGCTTGCGGTACGCCTTCTTGATCTCGTCGCTCGAGGCCTTCTTGTCGACCCCGAGCGTCTTGTAGTGGTCGTCGCGCGCCATGGCTCGACCCTCCGGCTACTGGGCCACCACGACGCGCGCCGGCCGCAGGACGGCGCCGTTGAGGCGGTAGCCGGCCTGGTAGACCTGCGCGACCGTGCCGGGCACGGCACCGTCGACCGGCGCCTGGGCCATCGCCTCGTGCTCGTTGGGGTCGAACGGGTCGCCGACCGGCGCGAACGTCTGGATGCCGGCGCGTCCGAGCGCGCCGGTCACCTCGTCCTGCACCAGGCGGATGCCCTTGACCCACTCCTCGCCGCCCGCGTGCGACTCCGCCGCCTGCAGCGCGAGCTCGAGGTGGTCGAGCGCGGGCAGCAACTCCTTGGCGAGCTTCGCCACGCCGCGCTCCTCGGCCTGGCCGACCTGCAGCGCCATCCGCTTGCGGAAGTTCTCGAACTCCGCCTGCTTGCGCTTGGCCATGTCGAGGTACTCGGCGGCGCGCGCCTCGGCGACCGCGATCGGGTCGGGCTCCGACGCGGGCTCGACCGGCGGGGTGTCAGCCCCGCCGGCGCCCGGCGTCGACGCCTCCTCGACGGGAGGCGCCTCGGTCTGGATCTCGGCCGCGGCCTCGGCCGGCTGGTTGGGCTCGGCGCTCATCGGTTCTCGTCGACCACCTCGGCGTCGACGACCTCCTCATCGTCGGAGGAGCTGCCGTCGGCCGCGCCGTTCGCGGAGCCGTTGGCGGACTCGGCCTGCTGCTGCTGCTGCGCCCGCTCGTACATCGCCTCGGAGACCTTGTGGAACGCCTGGTTCAGGCGCTCGGTCTTGGCGCGGATGTCCTCGGCGTCGTCGGACTTGACGGCCTCGTTGACGTCCTTGATGGCCGCCTCGATCTCCGTCTTGGACGCCTCGTCCACCGCGTCGCCGAGGTCCTTGAGCTGCTTCTCGGCGTTGTAGGCCGCGGACTCGCCGTTGTTGCGGGCCTCGGCCAGCTCGCGCAGGCGCTTGTCCTCGTCGGCGTGCGACTCGGCGTCGGACACCATGCGCTTGATCTCGTCGTCGGACAGGCCGGACCCGGAGCGGATCTCGATCTTCTGCTCCTTGCCGGTGCCGAGGTCCTTCGCGCTCACGTGCAGGATGCCGTTGGCGTCGATGTCGAACGTGACCTCGACCTGCGGGATGCCGCGCGGGGCCGGCGGGATGCCGGTCAGCTGGAACTTGCCCAGCGACTTGTTGTAGGACGCCATCTCGCGCTCGCCCTG
>JAXDHL010000013.1:0-3021 GCA_034664525.1 Solirubrobacteraceae bacterium | reverse complement strand
GTCGCAGGGCCCGAGACGCAGGATCCCGCGCCCGGTCCCCAACCACCACGTGCAGCTCGTGCACATCCAGGCCAGCTGCGGCGGCAGGACGCGGTCCGGCGGCACCGCCGGCCGGCTGCGGGTGAGCTCGAGCGCGCCGCCGTCGATCGTGATCGCGCTCAGCCCGTCGGGTGAGCGCTGATCCCAGCCGACGCGCTCGTCGAGCAGGCGGAAGGTCGAGCTTGCGACGCAGGTCACGATGCACGCTCCTCGGCGAGGACGTCGATGATGTGCGTCCCGCGCCAGGTCAGCTCGCCCGGCTCGAGCACGGCATCGGTACAGGCGGGCAGGCGCCGGCCGTCGATCCGGAACGCGAGCCGTGAGACCGCGGTCAGCGCGGGCAGCTCGGCCAGCAGGAGCCGCGTGAGCACGTCCCAGCGCACGGGGCCGCCGAACGGCCAGCCCGTCCCGTCGTGGCCGTGCAGCGGATCGAGCCAGGCGTCGATCGCGTCGCGGGCGGCGCTGCCGATGGCCGCGAGATCGCTGCCGGCGCGCGCGACGAGCACGGCCTGGGCTGTGATCACGCGATAGCGCGGCGCCGCCGCGACGACCTCCGCCCCGACGACCCCGACCTCGCGGGCAAGATGGTCGGCGACGGCGCGCAGACCCTCGGGGGACGGCAGCGGCGGGCCGTCTGTCGTGCTCGTCTGGGGGACAACGATGACGCCGACAACCCCGGGCACCGGGCGGCCGGAGGAGCGCGGGTCGATGCCCGGTAGGCAGTGCGCCCGCGCGACGTCGACCCCTTCGGCCGCGAGCGCGAGCGTCGCGTAGTCGGCCGGCGCGACCGCACGGCCGCGCGAGCACAGCTCGTCGGGCCCGCGCAGCACGAGCTCGCCCGGCGTCTCGGCGTCCGCGCCGGTCGTGATCGACAGCACCGTCGCGCCCGTGAGGTTCGGGATGCTCCGCTGGGCGCCGATCCTGGCGCCCGGGGCGGGGAGCCCGCTGGTGCCGCCCCCGGTCGCGTAGACGCGCGCGACGACGTTGCGGTAGCCGCTGGGCACCGCGCGTCCGTGCAGCCCGTCGCCGAACGTCACCGTGCCAGCGGCCGCATCGAGCAGGAAGACCCGATCCTCGGGCCCCGCACCGGCGAGATCGTCGACCTCCGTCCAGACGGAGGTCAGGTCGTCGGACGCCTCCGCACCGAAGGGGTCCGCCGACGAGTCGGCGACGTCGATCAGCACCGACCCGGGGACGACCGGGACCTGCGCCAGCCGGTAGCGCGACCGGCCCGACGCGCGCCGGTCCAGCGGCAGCAGCACCTCGCCGCGCAGCGAGCGGGCGGCCATCGCGGTCACGCCGTTGAGCGTCACCCGCGCGAGGTGCCGGTCGTCGGGATAGTCGTTCGTGACGAGCCGCGCGCGCAACCAGTACAGCGGCACGTCGCCGGTCCGGCCGGGCAGCGTCCGCTTCACCCACGGCGCCGGCGTGTCGACGCGCAGCGTCAGCACCCCGCTCTGGCCGAGGCCGGCGGTGTCGTCGCGCTCGACGGGTAGCTCGGTCGCTCCCGCGCGCGTCATCGCCTCCCAGCGCACCGTGGGCGGCGGCGCCGGCACGGACGTCGCGACGGCGCTGGCGGCGGCGCGGCCGGGCGGGGAGACGAACTCGAACGCGACCGACAGCAGCGCGTCCGGTGCGACCGGCGAGTCGATTCCCAGCCACAGCTCGGCCGGCACGTGCGGATGCGTCCCGAACGGCGCGACGCCGCCGAGGCCGCCCGGGCGGTCGTTGACGACCCAGCCGTCGGTGTGGACGGCGACGGAGGCCAGCGCGCCGGGGAGCGCCTGGCAGGTCTGCAGCGTCTCGATCACCACCGGGACGTCGCCGCCGGGCACGAGGAAGGCGCTGCCCGCGGGGAGGTCCACCGCGGCGCCGGCGCGCGGCGCGACCTCGATCGCGAGCATCGCCTGCGCGGGACGTGCCTGCAGCGCCCGCACGCCGGCGATGTCGAGGTGCTCGAGCGCGAGCCTGCGCGGGGCGCGATTGAGGCGGACGTTGACCGCCTCGGCGACGGTCCCGTAGGCGCGGACGAGCGCCACGCCGGCATCGTCGGGCCGCCGGTTCGTCCACTCCGGCGTGTAGTCGTCGATGCGGTCTGCGACGCGGGCGCGCACGGCCTGGCGCGTCGGCGCCAGGAGCTGGGGCTCGAGTCCGCCGTCGACCTCGGCGGGCACCATCAGCAGGTCCTTCACGCGGATGTCGCGGCCCCAGCTCATCGCAGGCCACCGCCTGCCGGCAACGCCGCGACCCACGTGATCGTCGCCGCCTCGAGCCAGCCGAGCTCGCGCGGGCCGATCGCGAGGTCTGCGCAATCTGACGGCGGGCCGCCGTCGAGCGCCGCCGAGAGGCTCGTCACGGTGGCCTCGGGTCCGATCGTCTGCTGCACGACGCCCGCGAGCGCCGACGGTCGCACGGGGCGGCCGAACGGCCAGCCGGCGCGCTCGGAGCCGCCGACGAGCGGATCGAGGTAGCGCCGCAGGGCGTCGACGATGCGCTGGCGGCTGTCGCCGGGCTGCGCCGTCGCCGTGACGGCGACGTCGACCGTGACGCGCCGGTAGACGGGCGCCAGCACGCAGATCTCCTGCCCGAGCAGCCGCGCTCGCGCGAGGCGTGTGCGGGTGGTGGCGAGCGCGCCGGCGTCGGGCCGCGGCGCGGCGGTCCAGTCGCCGGGCTCGCCTGCCCGGTCGGCATGCGGGACGATCGTCACGGCCAGGGCGCCCGGCACTGGATCGCAGGGGAAGGCCGGGTGAAAGCCGGGGCTGACGTGCGCTCGCCGGAGGCCGAGCCCCGGCGTGGTCTCGGCGAGCCCGCGGGTGTCCTGCTCCGTGACGGTGCGGTCGCGCGCGGCCAGCGCGTCGGCAGACCGCTGGCGAGCAGTCTCCAGCGACTCCTGCTCGGCGCCGTCACCGGCCGCGACGGGATTGACCGCGCCCGCGCGAGGCGTTTGCGGGCGGTGCTGAGTGCGCCGGCGTCGGGCTGCGG
>JAXDHL010000012.1:0-4279 GCA_034664525.1 Solirubrobacteraceae bacterium | reverse complement strand
GCCCCCGCGCGGCTGTCCAGCATTCTGCACCTGCATGAGGGTCGCCGGGTCGCGGTCGCGCCGTCGGCCAAGGTCGCCCGTGCCATCGTCGCGGTCGAGGACGAGCGGTTCTTCTCCCATGGCGCCCTGGACTTCGTCGCGCTGGGCCGCGTGGCGCTCGACACGCTCACCGCCGGCGGCGTGGACGCGGGGGGCAGCACGATCAGCCAGCAGCTGGCCAAGACGTTGTACGTGCGACGTCCGGACTCGCTCGGTGCCCGCCTGCGGGCGATCGGCCTGGCCTTCAAGCTCGAAGATCGCTATTCGAAGGCGCAGATCCTGGGCATGTACCTGAACGCGATCTACTTCGGCAACGGGTTCTACGGCGTCGAGCGCGCGAGCCGGGGGTACTTCGGGCGCTCGGTCGCCAAGCTGTCCTGGGCGCAGGCGACGCTGCTCGCCGGGCTGCCGCAGGCGCCGTCGGCGTTCGACCCGTTCGTCCATCCCGGGCTCGCTCGCGTCCGTCGGCGAGAGGTGCTCCGGCAGCTGGTCGCCCGCAACATCCTGTCGGCCGCCGCCGCGGACCGCATCGCGCGAGCGCCGCTGGCGTTGCGCTAGTTGGCAGCGTCCGTGTCATGTTTCGGTCGCATGGGCGACTGAAACACGACACGGACGCCTTGAGCCCAGCTCAGCCGCTGGGGTACAGCCGCGCCGTGGCCGCGTCGAGGGCGTCGGCGTCCCGGACCAGGCGCGCGCCGGGATGCGCCCCGCGGACGGTCACCAGCTGCTGGCTCTCGCCGCCGGGCAGCACCTCGTATGTCTGCCACGAGATCGTCTCCAGCGCCGGCGTCCCCGGGCCGTTGTCGATCCGCAGCGCGAGCGGGCGGCCGTCGCTGACCGCCGTCCGGAGGGTCCAGCGCACGGTGGGGCCCTGTGGGTCGAGCTCGATCACGTAGGCCTCGATGCCCCCGTGCGAATCCCGGCCCGTGACTCGCGCCTGGCGCTGCTCGAGCGCCGTGCGGATCTCAGCGACGGATGGGTCGCCTGCAGTGGGCCGCGACGCTGATCCGTCCGCCGCGCCGGCGTTCCGCTCGATCGCCTGGCGCGCATCGCGGCGCATCCGCGCGATGTCCTGCTGGCTGACACCATCGTCGCGCGCGGCCGCGATCTTCAGTGCGATGGCGCGCTCGAGCTTGGCGAGCTGGTGCCGCCCGGGAGGGACGTTGAGGTAGACGGTGTCCGTGGCCGGGTCGTAGATCCCGTCCCGAGCGGACTCGGCGGGGATGCCGTCGTGGACCGACATCAGGCGTGACTGGTCGGGATGCTCGACCGACTGCCAGCCCTCCTGCCGGAGCGTTCCCGTCCACCCGTTCGGCGTACTCGAGGTCAGCGTGTTGCGATAGTGCAGCACGGTGCCGGGCGCCGGATCGAACCAGCGCACCGCCATGCTGATCGGACCCGCCAGTGCGGGCTGCGGGCCCGTGTCGGAGCCCGGCAGCCCGGTGAGCGCCACCACGCCCGCGGCTGCCAGCGCCAGGGCGGCGGCGGCGCGGCGTGGCAGCGGCCGGCCGTGGCGGCGGCGCGGCTCCACCGGCTCGCTTCGGACGCACGCCATCAGCGCCTGCGCCTCGGGGCGCTCGGCCACGTCGGCGGCGACCTCGGCGGCCTCCGGCCGCGCCGCACGCAGGCGCCGGTCCACGGGATCGGTCAGGACGGGTGCCATTGCGGCTCCTCCTTCGTCATTGCGGATTCGTCAGGCGCTGCAAGCTCGGCGCGCATACGCCGGCGCGCGCGGGCAAGGCGCATACGGAAGGTGGCCGGGCCGACGCCGAGTGCGACGGCGGCCTCGGCCGGCGTGAGGTCGAACCAGGCGACGAGCGTGAGCGCCTCGCGGTCGATCCGGCGCAGGGTCAGCAGCGCCGCCCGCAGTTCCTCGTCGTCGAGCCGGTCAGCCGGGTCGACGCCGTGCTGACGCGGCTGGACGCTCAGCAACTCGCGCAGGGCGCCCGCACGCCGGCGCCCGCGGCGGGCGTTGGCCAGCACTCGGCGCGTGACGCCGATCATCCACCCGAGCTGCGCATTGGCCGGCACGTCGTCCAACCGGCGCCAAGCGACCGCGTAGGCCTCCGCGAGGGCGTCGTCGGCGTCGTCCGCCTCCGCCATGCCACGGGCATAGGAGAGGACGCGCGGATAGGTCGAGCGGAAGAGCGCCTCGAACTTCGCGTCTCGCTCCTGGTCGGTCGTGCTCACAGCAGGGAAGTGTCCACCGCGCCGCGGAGCGCAACCGCCGGGGAGAACCGGCAGACCGATTCTGAGAAAGGTTTGCCGATGGGAGACCTTATGGTACGTTCCGCCGAGGCGCCCAACGTGTACGACTACGGCTTCTTCTCGTTCGAGTCCAAAGCGGATTTCTTTCGCCGCTCGGAGGAGTTCTGGAATCCGGACAAGACGCGCTTCTGGCAGGACGCCGGCGTCGATCTCGTCATCGACCGCCGCGAGGGCTACCTGTTCTGGGACATGGCCGGCCGGCGGCTGATCGACCTGCACCTCAACGGCGGGACGTACAACCTCGGCCACCGCAACCGGGAGCTGATCGCGGTGCTCGAGCAGGCGATGGGCCGCTTCGACATCGGCAACCATCACTTCCCGGCGCTGGCGCGGACGGCGCTGGCCGAGGCGCTCGTCGCCGCATGCACGCCCAACATGCGCCGCGTGATCTACGGCTCCGGCGGCGGCGAGGCGACGGACATCGCGATCAAGACGGCCCGCCACACGCGGCAGCGACGCAAGATCGTCTCGATCCAGAAGGGCTACCACGGGCACACCGGGCTGGCGGTGGCGACGGGCGACGAGCGCTTCTCAACGCTCTTCCTCTCCGACCGCCCGGATGAGTTCATGCAGGTGCCGTTCAACGATCTCGACGCCATGGAGGACGCGCTGCGCGGCGACGACGTCGCCGGCGTGGTGATCGAGACGATCCCGGCGACGTACGGCTTCCCGCTGCCGGAGCCGGGCTACCTGCAGGCGGTCAAGCAGCTGTGCGAGCGCCACGGGGCGCTCTACATCGCCGACGAGGTGCAGACCGGCCTGATGCGGACCGGCGAGATGTGGGGGATCGCCAAGGCCGGCATCGAGCCGGACATCATGATCGTCGGCAAGGGGATCACCGGCGGCATGTACCCGATCGCCTGCACGGTCGTGTCGGAGGAGTGCTCGGCGTGGCTGAAGGAGGACGGGTTCGGCCACATCTCGACCGGCGGCGGCGCCGAGCTCGGCTGCATCGTCGCGCTCAAGGTGCTCGAGATCTGCGGCCGGCCCGAGGTGCGCTCGATGGTCCACTACATCGCCGACCGCTTCCGCACCGGCCTGAGCGCCATCCAGGAGACCTATCCCGACTGGCTGGTCGGCATCCGCCAGGACGGGGTCGTCATGGGCCTCGAGTTCGACCACCCGGAGGGCGCCAAGCTCGTCATGCGACGCTTGTACGAGAACGGCGTGTGGGCTATCTTCTCGACGCTCGATCCGCGCGTCCTGCAGTTCAAGCCGGGGATCCTGCTCGGGCCTGACCTCGTCGACGAGATCCTCGACCGCACGGCGGTCGCGATCGGCCAGGCGCTCGGCGACGTCGCGGCGTCGCCACGGGAGGCGGCGCTGCGGTGATCGAGACCGCCGAGCCGCCCGGGGCCGCACGCGCCCGCACGATGCTCGACCGCGCGCGCTGGGCGGCGACGGCGTTCGCGACGTTCGACGCCGAGCGGACGCGCCGCGTGGCCGAGACGGTCGCCGACGTGGCATACCAAAATGCCGAAAGGTATGCCGTGGCGGCGGTGGAGGAGACCGGCATGGGCGTCGCCGAGCACAAGCGGCGCAAGAACGAGGCATGCTCGCGCGGGATCGTCGAACGCTACGCCGTGAGCGACTACGTCGATGCGCGGATCGACGCCGAGGCGAAGATCGTCTCGGTCCCGAAGCCCGCCGGCGTCGTGCTCGCCCTCACGCCGTCGACGAACCCGATCTCGACCGTCTACTTCAAGGTCCTGCTGGCGCTGATGACCCGCAACGCGGTCGTGGTCTCGCCGCATCCGCTCGCCCGCAAGGTCTCGGCCGACGCCGTCCACCTGCTCGCGCAGGCTGCGGTGTCCGCCGGGGCGCCCGACGGCTGCCTGCAGGTCGTCGAGGAGCCGACGATCCCGCTGGTCGAGGCGCTGATGGCCGACCGCGGCGTCGACGTGATCGTCGCCACCGGCGGGACGGCGGTCGTGCGCGCCGCCTACCGCTCGGGCAACCCGTCGCTCGGCGT
>JAXDHL010000011.1:0-3966 GCA_034664525.1 Solirubrobacteraceae bacterium | reverse complement strand
CTCGCGCTGTTCGTGGCGCTCGGCGGAAGCGCCTATGCGGCGGCGACGATCAACAGCGCGTCGGTCGTCGACAACTCGCTCACCGGCGCCGACGTCCGCGGTCGCGCTGCGAGCAAGGGCAAGCCGTTCACGCAGGGCACGCTCACCCGCGACGACATCAAGGACGGCTCGGTGACCGGCGCCGACATCTTCGACAACTCGCTCGGCGGCGCGGACGTCCTCGAGGGGAGTCTGGGCAAGGTTCCGAACGCCGACCGCCTCGACGGGCTCGATTCCTCCAACTTCGTCCAGACCTCGCAGCAGGCCGGCGACGCCGCCAAGCTCGGCGGGAAGGACCCGAGCGCGTACGGGGTCGCCGTCTACACGAACTCGCAACGGAGCGAGGACTGCGTGGCCAACGTCGCGGTGCCCGCGGACAGCGAATGCGCGCGGATCACGGTGGGGGTCCCCGCCGGCAGGGTCTATCGAGCGGTCGTCTGGTCCTCCGTCACGGCGGTCCCCAGTGACACGGTTTTCTCGTGCCCAGCCTGGAAAACGGAGAGCATGACGAGGTCTCAGTGCCTGACTCCCGCTCGCGCCAGCACGTCGTCGCAGGGAGCGGGGTTCCTCACGTCGGCCGCGGCCAACTCGCCTCCGGTCTCCCTGGGGTCGGGCAAGTACTCGTTCAGCACTTTCGTCGGCCGCAACATCGGTCAGTCATTCACGTCGAACGCGCGGGCCAACGCGACGACCACCGTGATGATCACCGACACCGCGGTGCCCGCGCCGCCCAGCGAGGTCTGCCGCGGCGTGCCACCGAACTGCAATACGAGCGGCGGCAGCAGCGGCACCAGCGGATGACTCGCGCACGCGGAAGGCTCGGGTCGTACGTACGCCGGCACCACGTCAGCCTCCTGGCGCTGTTCGTGGCGCTCGGCGGAAGCGCCTATGCGGCGGCGACGATCAACAGCGCGTCGGTCGTCGACAACTCGCTCACCGGCGCCGACGTCCGCGGCCGCCAGGCGGGTAACGGCAAGCCGTTCACGCAGGGCACCCTCACCGGCGACGACATCAAGGACGCCTCGGTGACGGGCGCCGACATCTTCGACAACTCGCTCACCGGCGCGGACGTCCTCGAGGGAAGTCTCGGCAAGGTCCCGAACGCCGACCGCCTCGACGGCTTCGACTCGTCGGCCTTCCTCCAGACGGGCCAGCAGGCGGCCGACGCGGGCAAGCTGGCCGGCAGGGTCCCCAGCGCCTACGGAGCTGCCGTCCACGGGAACGCGGAGGCCACGCTCGCGTGCGCTGAAATCAACACCAACAACGAGTGCGCGCGCGTGACCGTGACCGTTCCGCCCGGCAAGAGCTACAGAGCGGTCGTCTGGTCGTCCGTCACCGCGGCCACCGGTTCGATCGATACGACGATCTATTGGTGTCCGGCGTGGAAGCCGCCGAGCCTCTCGCAGCCGCTGTGCCTGACGAAGTCGGGCAACATCGAGAACGGGACGACGGGACTCGCGGGCACGTACCTGGCCTCCGGCGCATCGAGCTCGACGGTCGCCGACCTGGATGCAGGCAAGTACACGTTCAGCACGATCGTCAACCCCAACAGCACGATCGTCACGAACGCGCAGTCCTACACCAGGACCACCGTGATGCTTCTCGACGACTCCGCTCCGCCCCCACCTCACGTGTACTGCTTCGCCCTCCCGCTCGCGGACTGCAACACCGGGAGCGGCTGAGCGGATGTTGCGCAGGCTCACGTCGTACATCCGCCAGCAGCACCTCGGCCTGCTCGCGCTGTTCGTGGCGCTCGGCGGAAGCGCCTATGCGGCGGCGACGATCAACAGCGCGTCGGTCGTCGACAACTCGCTCACCGGCGCCGACATCCGCGGTCGCGCGGCGAGCAACGGCAAGCCGTTCACGCAGGGCACGCTGACAGGCGACGACATCAAGGGAAGCGCCGCTGCGCCGGGACGTCCCGCGGTCAACGGCTCGGTGACCGGCGCCGACATCTTCGACAACTCGCTGACGGCGGCGGACATCCTCGAGGCGAGTCTGGGCAAGGTCCCGAACGCGGACCGGCTCGACGCTCTCGATTCCTCCAACTTCGTCCAGACCTCGCAGCAGGCCGGCGATGCCGCCAAGCTGGGCGGGAAGGACCCGAGCGCATATGGAAGCGGCGTCTACACGAACTCGCAGCTGACCGCCTCGTGCGGCACGACCAACCAGTACAACGATTGCGCGCCCATCACGGTGACCATCCCGGCGGGCGGGTCCTACGAGGTGATCGTCTGGTCCTCCTTCACCGCGAAGACGGGCCCGACCGTCATGACGGTCTACTGGTGTGCGGCGGGGAAGGCGGCGTCCTCGGGCACCCTGCCCTCCTGCCTGACGGAGTCCGGCGCCGTCGAGAACGGCACGACGGCGCCCGGCGGCGGCGTCCAGTTGTCTGGCGCCTCGACGTCGCGTGTCCAGTCGTTCGGCGCGGGGACGTACAAATTCAGCACGGTCATCAACCCCAACGCCGCGCTCGCGTCGGACGCGAGTGCGTACACGACCACGACCGTGATGATCACCGACGCCACGGCGCCCTCGCCGCCGCATGACGTGTGCCTGGACGGCTGCGGGACGACGAGCGGTGGCAGTAGCGGGACGACGAGCAGCGGGGCCTCGACCGGCGGCAGCAGCGGGTCGACGAGCAGCGGGGCCACCAGCGGCGGCAGCAGCGGGTCGACGAGCAGCGGGGCGACGAGCGGCGGCAGCAGCGGATCGACGAGCAGCGGGGCGACGAGCGGCGGCAGCAGCGGGTCCACGAGCGGCGGCTAGACCTGGGCCCGCGGACGTGAGCAGCCCCGGGGCGGGCGCAACGGCGTTACGAGGGACGGCGCCGAGGGGCTCCCGACTCGGCCGGCTCACAACCCGTCTCCCCGCGACGGTGGGCGCGCGAGCACGGCGATGGCCGCGGGACGCCTTCGCGGCGGACCTGCGCTCGCTGGCCGCGTTCCGGATCGTCCTCGGGCTCCTCGTCCTGGTCGACCTGGCCGACCGCGCGCGCAACCTCACCGCGCACTACACCGACGCGGGGGTCCTGCCGCGCGCCGACCTGCTCGCCAACAGGGAGATCCTCGACTCGTCGTTCTTCTCGCTGAACCTTATCAGCGGCGGGGCGTCCGTCCAGGCCGCCCTGTTCGCAATCGCCGCGCTTGCCGCGCTCGCCCTGCTCGTCGGCTACGCCACTCGCCTGATGACGCTGATCGTGTGGCTGCTCGTGGTCTCGATCGAGTGGCGCAACCCGCTGATCGGCGGGGGCGGCGAGATCCTGCTGCGCCTCCTCCTCTTCTGGGGCATGTTCCTGCCCCTGGGGGCGGTGTGGTCGATCGACCGCCTGCGTCAGCGAGGCGCGCCTCCCCCGTCACCGCGCCTGGTCTCGGTGCCGGCGGCTGCGCTCTTCCTGCAGATCGCGTTCGTGTACTGGTTCGCCTTCATGCTGAAGTCCGGGCCCGAGTGGAAATGGGACGGCACGGCCCTCGCGCGCGCTCTCACGCTGGAGCAGTTCGCGAAGCCGGCGGCCACGTTCCTGCTCGGGTTCCCGGCCCTCCTCACCGTCCTCACGTTCGGGGTGCTCGCCCTCGAGGGACTCGGACCGTTCCTGCTGTTCTCACCGTTTCGGACGGGGACGTTCCGAACGCTCGCGGTCGCACTCTTCATGGGCTTTCACCTCGGCATCTGGCTCACGCTCGGAATGGGCATCTTCCCGGCGGTCGCAGGTCTTGCCATGGTCTGCTTCCTCCCGCCCGGGTTCTGGGATCGGGTGGAGCGGCTGGCGCGCGGGCGCCTCCGCGTGCCGGCGCGCTCCTCCCGCGATGCGACCCGCGCTCCGCCGTCGAACGGCGGCGTCCCGCGGCCGATCCGCACCCCGCGGGCGCTGAGCGTCGCCGCCGGAGTGCTGATCGCCTTCGTGCTCTTCTGGAACGTCGCGACGGT
>JAXDHL010000010.1:0-6568 GCA_034664525.1 Solirubrobacteraceae bacterium | reverse complement strand
GGCAAGTACAAGGTCGCGCCGCTCCCGTCCTTCGAGGGCGCCGGCAAGGCCGGCATCCTCGGCGGCCACAACAGCGTGATCAGCGTGTACACGAAGAACCCGGGCCTGGCACTGAAGTTCTCGGACTTCTTCGCCTCGCCGGCCTTCCAGAAGACCGCGCTGGTGAAGTACTCGCAGGCCGCGATCATCCCGGACACGTACAGCGATCCGGCCGTCAAGAAGGCCGTCCCGTACGCGGCCGAGCTGCTGCAGGCCCTGAGCCAGGCGAAGGCCCGCCCGGTCTCGCCGGTCTACCCGCAGATCTCCCAGGCGATCTACAAGAACGTCAATGACGCGCTGGCCGGCCGCGTGGCTCCCGCCGACGCGATCAAGAAGGCGGACGCGCAGATCAACAAGGCACTGTCGACCTTCTAACGATCATGGCCACCACTTCCGTCCGTGCAGGATCGCCCGCGCAGCAGCGCGGGCGGTCCAAGGGCATCCCCGAGGGACGCCTTGCAAAGATGATGGTGTCGCCGTCGCTGGTCCTGATCGCGATCGTCGGCGCCTGGCCGATCATCTACGCGGTGTGGCTCTCGCTGCACCAGTACAGCATCCGCGTCGCGGGCTTGTCCCGCTTCTCGGGCTTCGACAACTACTCGGCGGCGCTCAACAGCAGTGACTGGTGGGCGGCGTTCGCCCACACGATGATCTTCACCGTCTCGTCGGTCGTCTTCGAGACGCTGATCGGTCTCGGCATGGCGCTGGCGATGCACGCCGCGTTCAAGGGCCAGGGACTGCTGCGCACGACCGTGCTCGTCCCGTGGGCCGTGCTGACGGTGGTCACCGCGGTGATGTGGCGGACCATGTTCGTGTCGCCGTACGGGTTCGTGAACACGCTGCTCGGGACGGACACGGTGTGGCTCGGCTCGTCGCCGCAGGCCCTGATCGTGTGCATCGTCGCCGACGTGTGGAAGACCGCGCCGTTCATGGCCTTGCTGTTGTTGGCGGGCCTGCAGGTCATCCCGAACGACGTCTACGACGCCGCGAAGGTCGACGGCGCCACCGTCTGGCAGCGCTTCACCCGGATCACGCTCCCGCTGCTGAAGCCGGCGCTGCTGGTCGCGCTGATCTTCCGCACCCTGGACGCGCTGCGGGTCTTCGACCTGCCGTACGTCCTCACGCAGGGCCAGAACGGCACGTCGACGCTGTCGACGATCGCCCAGGAGGCGTTCGCGCAGAACCGGCTCTACGGCCTCGGGGCCGCGATGGCCGTGCTGACGTTCATCATCGTCATGGCCGTGTCGTTCGCCTACATCCGCTTCATCGGCGGCAACATTCGAGGAATGGCGGAGGAGTAGGGATGGAATCTTCAGCTGCCGCCACGCCGGCCGCCGCGACCAAGCGCCGCGCCAAGGCCCGCACGCTCAAGCCGGACAAAGCCGGCACCCCCTGGTGGATGTGGCTCTCGATCGTCGCGATCGTGCTGTTCTGCCTGTTCCCGTTCTACTGGCTGATCAACATCTCGCTGAAGTCGGGCACCGACCTGCAGTCCTCGAGCCTGATCCCGCCCCATCCCACGCTCAACAACTACAGCTCGATCTTCAAGAACCCCGACTTCACGGACTCGCTGCGCAACAGCGCGATCGTGGCCCTCAGCACGACGGTGCTCGCGCTGTTCGTCGGATCGTTCTGCGCCTACGCCCTGGCCCGGCTGCGGCTGAAGGGGAAGTTCTGGATCCTCGCCCTCGTGCTGTCGATCTCGACCTTCCCGCAGATCGCGATCGCGGCGCCGCTGTTCAAGCTGTGGTCGGACATCGGCATCTTCAACACGTGGATCGGCCTGATCATCCCGTACCTGACGTTCGCGCTGCCGCTCAGCATCTACATCATGGTGTCCTTCTTCAAGGAGATCCCGAAGGACCTCGAGGAGGCGGCGCTGGTCGACGGGGCCACGCGCTTCCAGGCGTTCCGCAAGGTCGTCATCCCGCTGGCGGCGCCGGGTCTGGCGACCGCCGGCATCCTGGCGTTCATCGGCTCCTGGAACGAGTTCCTGCTGGCCGTGACGCTCACGTCGTCGCCCGCGGCCCGCACGGTGCCCGCCGAGATCTCCTTCTTCACCGGCGCCACCGAGCACGAGATCCCCTACGGCAGCATCGCCGCCGCCTCGGTGGTGATCTCGGTCCCGCTCATCATCATGGTGATGCTCTTCCAGAAGCGCATCGTGGCCGGCCTCACCGCCGGCGCCGTCAAGGGCTGAGCCGCTCCGCGGCCGGTGTCCCGCACGGGGCGCCGGCCGCCGAGCCCGCGGCGTACGCGATCGCCTGGGACGCATGAGGGTCGCGCTGGTCACGGGGGCGAGCCGCAGCGTCGGGATCGGCGCGGCGATCGCGCGGCGGCTGGCCGCGGACGGCCTGCGGGTGGCCGTCCACGGCTGGTCCGCCGCCGACGCCGAGCAGCCGTGGGGGGCGGATCCGGGCTTCACCGAGGCGCTGGCCGCCGAGGTCGGGGGCGTCGCGGTGGCCGCCGACCTGGCCGACGCGTCCGCGCCGGCGGCCGTGGTCGACGCGTGCGTGGCGGCGTTCGGCCGCCTCGACGTCGTGGTCGCCAACCATGCGCGGTCGTCATCGGCGCGGCTCGCGGACCTGACCGCCGAGGAGCTCGACCTCACCTTCGCGGTCAACGTCCGCGCGACGCTGCTGCTCGCCCGCGAGCTGGCGGCACGCTTCGGTGCGGGCGCGGGCGGGCGGCTCGTGACGTTCACGTCCGGCCAGTACCACGGGGCGATGGCGGACGAGCTGCCGTACATCGCGTCCAAGGGGGCGCTGCACCAGCTCACGAAGTCGCTCGCCGTGGAGCTCGCCGGGCGCGGGATCACGGTCAACTGCGTCGACCCCGGTCCGACCGACACCGGCTACGCGGACGGTGGCCGTGACGACGCGGTCGTCCGGCTGGCGCCGCGCGGGCGCTGGGGGACGCCGGAGGAGGCGGCCCGGCTGGTGGGGTGGCTGGTCTCCGAGGAGGCCGATTGGGTGACGGGCCAGGTCATCGCGTCGGACGGCGGGTGGTCAGCCCGCCCGAGTGCAGGCTGATCTCGCCGGGCGGGACCGCGAACGCGTGGGCGCCGGGGTCCCAGTCGGCGAGCGCGCGGTCCGGCAGGTCGAGGCTGACGGTGACGGCCTCGCCGGGATCGGCGCGCGCGACGCCGAACGCGACCAGGCGGTCGCGGCCGTACACCTGCACGACCTCGCGGCCGCGGCGGTCACCGATGTTGCGGACCGTCACGGAGACGCTGTCGCCGGCGCCGGCGTCGAGCGCCTCGTAGGCCCAGCCCGTGTACCCGAGCCCGTGGCCGAACCCGAAGAGCACGTCGCGGTCGGGGTCGCGATAGCCGACGCGCAGGCCCTCGGCGTACTCGAGCACGCCGTCGACGGGTTGCGTCGAGGGCAGGCCGCGCTCGCTGCGCGGCCACGTGGTCGGCAGGCGGCCGCCGGGCTCGTCGTCGCCGAGCAGGACCGCGGCGAGCGCGTGGCCCATCTCCTGGCCGCCGAACCAGGCGAGCAGGATCGCCGGCACGTCGTCGGCCCACGGCAGCAGCACGGGCGCGCCGCTGTTGACGACCACCACCGTGCGCGGGTTGGCCGCCGCCACGCGGCGCACGAGCTCGTCCTGGCGCCCCGGCAGCGCGAGCGACTCGCGGTCGAAGCCCTCGCTCTCGACCTCCTCGCTGGTCCCTACGACGACGATCGCGACGTCTGCCGCCGCTGCGGCGGCGACCGCGCCGGCGAGCGCCTCGTCGTCGGGTGGGTGCGGCGGCTCGTGGTTGAGCTGCAGCGAGATCAGCTTCGGGTTCTCGGGCGTGAAGCGCAGCACCACGTCGGCGGTCGCTCCTGCCTCGAGGTGGACCTCGGCGCGGTGCTGGGGCGGGCGCATGTGTGCCTCGGCGAGGTCCGCGCCCGGGCCGAGCGTCAGCGGCTCGTCGAAGGCCGGCCGGCCGTCGACGGTCAGGACGAGCCGCCCGGTGCCGGACGCACCGATCGTGTGCGTGCCGCCGGTGTGGGCGCGCAGCCGCGCATGCAGCTCGACGGCGGTCGTGGCGGCGGGCTGCGTCCCCTGCCAGGCGAGGCTGGCGCCGGAGCGCTCCTCGGTGCCCAGCAGCGCGCCGTCCGCGTCGAGGAAGCGGACCTCGAGGCGCTCCAGGACCGCCGGATCCGCGACCGGCAAGCGGGTGTGCGCCCGCGGCCCGGGAGCGTGCACCACGTCGAGCCCGGCCGCGCGTAGCCCCGCGAGCGGCGACACCGCGTGGGGCGGGAACACGGTCGCGCTCCCGCCGCCGAGCGTGCGCGCAGCGGCCGCGTTCGGGCCGATGACGGCGACGCGGCCGAGCCTGGCCCGGTCGAGCGGCAGCAGCCGGCCCTCGTTGCGCGCGAGCACGGTGCCGGCGGCGGCGACCTCGCGCAGCAGCGGCTCCGGATCGACCTCGGGCGGGTGCGGGTGCGCCGTGCGCTGCGCCAGTTCCAGGATCCGCTCGACCTTCGCCGCGACCACCTCGGCCGGGACCAGGCCCTCCCGGACGGCGGCGACCAGCGCGTCGCCCCACGGGCCGTCCGGGCCGGGCATGACGAGGTCCAGGCCGGCGAGGGCCGCAGCCTCGGTCGAGCGCGCCGCGAACCAGTCGGACATGACCACGCCGTCGAAGCCCCACTCGCCGCGCAGGACCTCCTCGATCAGCGGGCTCTCGGTCATGGTGTGCCCGTTGACGCCGTTGTAGGCGGCCATCACCGCCCACGGCCGCGCCTCGCGGACGATGTGCTCGAACGGGGCGAGGTAGAGCTCGCGCAGGGTGCGCTCGTCGATCCGGGCGTCGAGCGTGAAGCGCTCGGTCTCGGAGTCGTTGGCGACGAAGTGCTTGACGGTCGCGCCGACGCCGTACGCCTGCAGCCCGCGCACGTAGGCCGCGCCGATCCGCCCCGTCAGCAGCGGGTCCTCGCTCAGGCACTCGAAGTGCCGGCCGCCGTACGGGGTCCGGTGCAGGTTGACCGTGGGGGCGAGCAGGACGTCGATCCCCTTGCGGACGCACTCGGCCGCCAGCAGGCCGGCCAGGCGCCCGATCAGCGGCTCGTCCCAGGTGGCCGCCAGCGCGGTGGGGGAGGGGACGTTCGCCGACGGCTCGCGCTCGTCCCAGCGCTCCCCGCGCACTCCTGCGGGGCCGTCCGAGGTCACCACCCGCCGCAGCCCGGCGGCCGGCTCCGGGTGCAGGGCCCAGAAGTCGGCGCCGGTCAGCAGCCGAACCTGCTGCTCGAGGGTCAACCCGTGCATGCTGGAAGTCAGTATGTCGCGCTTGCCGTCGAGGCTCGGGCCGGGCAGACTGGCGCCGTGACCTTCCGCCGCGCGGCGCGAACGCCGCAGCACACCGCCGGCCCCGAGCAGCAGGTGCTGCGCCTCCAGCAGGCGGTCGGGAACCGCGGCCTCGGCCGGATGCTCGCTCGCCAGCCGGTCGACGACGTCGAGATCCTCGACGACCTGCTCGACGCCACGCAGGTGACGAAGGCGATCCGCTTCTACACCGCCCAGCCGGACCGCTACCCGGCGGACATCATGCTCCAGATCCAGGCCGCGGTCGGCGCCGGGGAGACCGGCGTCGCCGACGAGGAGACCGTGCAGGCGGTCGCCCGCTGGCAGGCGGCCGACGGTTCCAACGACCCGGCGCTGAAGGTCGACGGCATGGCCGGCCCGCGGACGCTGCCGCGCATGTTCACGAGCGGGCTCAACGCGGCGGGAGAGGCGGCCGCGTTCGGCGAGGAGGCCCAGACGGGCGTGATCGACCAGTGGCAGGGCCTCACGCCGACCGAGCGCGCGACCGAGCTGGTCCGGCTCGTCAACGACCACCTGACCACCGCCGGCGTCCCGGCCGTCGTCGCCAACCCGAAGGACACCGGCAACGACGCCGGCGCGTTCGACTTCGCGACGTGGCAGATGGAGATCGGGCTGCCGGCGCTGTCGCAGGACCAGCTCACGCGCGATCAGGCGGCCGACATCGTCGACACGATCTACCACGAGGCCCGCCACGCCGAGCAGTGGTTCCGGATGGCCCAGCTGCGCGCCGGGCAGGGCCGGACGGGGGCGCAGATCACCACCGAGCTGGGGATCCCGGCCAACATCGCCGCCGCGGCGGTCGCGGCGCCGCTGGACCCGGGCTCGATGCGCGCGCTGATCGCCCAGGGCTGGTACGACAGCGTGTACGGCTCCGGCTCCGACGCGCGCAACCGGACGCTGCAGGAGGTCGAGGACGCCGATACCGCGCGCAAGGCCGCGGCCAAGCGCTTCAAGGCCAACCCGACGGCGGCCAACCAGACCGCGCTCAACGCCGCCGTCGAGCGCTTCCACCGCGCGCACGACGCCTACCGCAACCTGCCCGAGGAGAACGACGCCTGGGCGACCGGGCCGCAGACCGGCGCGGGTGTGACCCATGGATCGCCGCCGCCCCCGCCCCCGCCGCCGTCCGGCCCGTCGGCGGCCGCGCTGCTGCGCTCGCTCGGCGGGCTCACCGGGACCTCGACGTGAGCGACGTCGCCGCGCGGGTGCGCGC
>JAXDHL010000009.1:0-12276 GCA_034664525.1 Solirubrobacteraceae bacterium | reverse complement strand
CGCCGCGCACGCGGACCCCGCCCTGCTTGCGCGTCCAGATGTAGCGGTCCCCGTGGGGGGAGATCGTCTCGACGCCCGCCGTCTCCTCGACGACCAGGTCGGCCGTCACCGGGCCGTCATCGATCAGGACCCGGCTGCCTTCGAGCCGCACCGGCCCGACCCGCTTGACCGTGTGCTCGGCGAGCGTCCGCGACGAACGGTCCCAGACCGCCCACCAGGAGACCGGAAACGGGCCGATCCTCGCGACCGCCGCGCACAGCATCAGCTCCTCCGAGAACGCCCCGACCCAGCGCCAGCGCTTGAGCGGCCGGCCACCGCGCAGCAGCGGCATCGGGCCTGGCGGGACCGCCACGTCGGGTCGCCCCGGGAGGCCCGTGCGCCAGGGCATCGACATGGCCGAAGGCTATCCTCCGAGGACGCTGTCGTTGACTGACCAGTCAATCCACGGGAGAGGCTTCTTGCGCGCGGCTGCCATCCAGCTGAATTCCACGCCCGACCGCCAGCGCAATCTCGCGGCCGCCGACTCGCTGGTCCGCCAGGCCGCGTCGGCCGGCGCGACGCTGATCGTCCTGCCGGAGAAGTGGCCCGTCCTCGGGACGCCGGCCGAGACGGCCGCGGGCGCCGAGTCGCTCGACGGCGGGCCGACCATGACGTGGGCGCGCGCGACCGCGCGCGACCTGGGCGTCGACCTGGTCGCCGGCTCGTTCGCCGAGGCGACCGACGGGGAGCGCAACCGCAACACGAGCGTGCACGTGGGCCCCGGCGGCGGCGACCGCGCCGTCTACCGGAAGCTCCACATGTTCGACGTCGAGCTGGGGGACGCCGTCTACCGCGAGTCCGACACCGACGAGCCGGGCGAGGACGTCGTGGTCTCCGAGACCGCGGACGGCGTCGAGCTCGGGCTCTCGGTCTGCTACGACCTGCGCTTCCCGGAGCTCTACCGCGAGCTCGCCGTGCGCGGCGCCCGCATCCTGTGCGTGCCGTCCGCCTTCACCGTCCCGACGACGCGCGACCATTGGGAGATCCTGCTGCGTGCCCGCGCGATCGAGGACCAGTGCTTCGTGGTCGCCGCCAACCAGATCGGCCGCCACGGGAGCGCCCACGGCGCACCGGCGAGCGGCGGCCGGTCGATGATCGTCGATCCCTGGGGCGTCGTCCTGGCCACCGCACCCGATCGCCCGGGCTTCATCACCGCCGACCTCGACCTCGAGGCCCAGGCGCTGACCCGCTCGAAGCTCCCGTCGCTCGCCAACCGCCGTCCGGAGGTCTACGCCTGATGCCCGCTCCTCGCGGAACCCGGGCCAGCGCGGCCGACCGCCGCCGCCAGATCCTCGACGCCGCCGTGCGCGTCTTTGCCCGCCAGGGCTTCCACACGTGCCGGGTGTCGGACATCGCCGACGAGGCCGGCGTCGCCTACGGGCTCGTCTACCACTACTTCTCCTCCAAGGAGCAGGTGCTCGACACGCTGTTCCTCGAGCGCTGGGAGATCCTGCTGGAGGCGATCCGCGACACCGCCAACCGCCGCGGCGCCCCCCGCGACAAGCTCTACGCGGTCGCCGGCTTCATCATCGACTCCTACCGCCACGACCCGGAGCTGATGCGGGTCATCATCGTCGAGGTCACGCGGGCGGCCAACTCGTTCGGCGCAACGCATCTTGCGAAGATCCGCGAGGCGTTCGACGGCATCGCCGACATCGTCCGCGACGCCCAGCGCGTCGGCGCGTTCCGCGACGACGTCGACGCCGATTTCGCCGCCATGGCCTTCTACGGTGCGATCGAGCAGGTGCTCACGGGGTGGATCTTCGGCGTGCTCGCGTCGGCCGACACCGACTACGACGACGCCACGCGCCTGATCGTCGACACGATCTGCGGCGGGCTCGACGCCGCCCCGCCGCAGCGTGTGCTTGACTCCGCCCGACGATGAGCGACAACGACATCGTGAAGCGCCTGGCCTGGTCGGGCATGCTGGCCGGCATCGGCGCGCTGGCCTCGATCGCGACCACGCGCGCCGCGGCCGTGCTCTACCGACGGATCTTCGGCGAAGATCCACCGGAGTGAGCATGTCCGGGGGGGACAAGACCGACCAGCAACCGGTGGGCGGCGAGACCGACGAGCCGCCGGCCGCGGACGCCGCGCCCGTCGCCGACGTCCCGCCGCCGGACACCGCCGCGCTGGCCGACGCTTCCGCCGCGGCGGCGACTGCCGCCACCTCGACCTGGGGCACGCGCCCGCAGCCGACAGCGGCGCCGGCCCCCGTGCTGTCGGACGCCTCGGCGCCCGGCGGGGGCATCGCCGCCTCACTGCCCGTCGGGTCCGAGCTCGCACAGCAGCGCCCCGAGGTGCTCGTCGGTGCCGCGTTCGCCGGCGCGTTCCTGTTCGCCCGCATCCTCAAGCACATCACGTCGGAGTAGGCGCCATGCCGGAACAGTCGGAACTCGCGCAGGCCGTCCAGGACGTCACCCGCCACGCGCAGATCATCGTCCGCGAGGAGATCGAGCTCGCGAAGGCCGAGGTCACCGAGAAGGCCACCAAGCTCGCCAAGGGCGCCGCCGTCGGCGCGGCGGCCGGCGTCTTCGTGCTCGCCGGCCTGATCTACTTCCTGCACGCGCTGGCGTGGTTCATCTGGCAGCAGATCGGCGGCCGCGACAGCTTCTGGATCGGCTTCCTCGCCGTCGCGGTGCTGCTCTTCGTGCTGGCGGCCGCCGCCGGCTTCGCCGCCTATCGCTTCGTCAAGGGCGGCTCGCCGCCGACGCCGCAGATGGCGATCAAGGAAGCCCAGCTCGTCCGCGAGACGCTCTCCTCGTCCACCCAGACGCCCGGGACCCGGCCGTGAGCACGCGCTCCCCGGAGGAGATCCGGGCCTCCATCGAGGCCAACCGCCAGGAGCTCGGAGTCGCCGTCGACCGCCTGCGCGCGGAGGTCGCCGAGGCCGCCGACTGGCGCAAGCAGATCCGCACGCACGAGAAGCAGGTCCTGATCGGCGCCGCCGTCGCGGGCTTCGTGATCGGCGGCGGGATCGCCGGCGTGCTGGGCATGTTCCGCCGTCGCTAGGCGGCCGCGGGCGGTGGCGTCGGCGTCGGCGTCGGGGCGAGGATGGTCGGCGGCGGCTCGGGGGGCTCCTTGCCCTCCTCGATCGCCTCCATGCGCACGAGCTTGCGATACATCGCGTACTCGCGCACGGTGATCTGGATCGTCGCCGCCGCCGGGATCGCCAGCAGTGCCCCAAGGATGCCGAACAGCGTCGACCCGAAGAGCACGGCGACGAGCACCACGATCGGCGCGACGTTGACGGAACGGGCCTGGATGCGCGGCTGGATGACCGTGTTCTCGATCTGCTGGTAGACGATCGACCAGACCACCCAGATGATCGTGTCGGTGGGGAAGTGGTTGAACAGCGTGACGATGCCGACGAGCAGCGCCCCGAGCGTCGCGCCCACCAGCGGCACGAGGTCGAGCAGGGCGATGATCAGCGCCAGGGCCGACGCGTACGGGACGCCGAGGATCGTGAGCACGATGAACGACGTGACGCCCGCCACCAGCGCCTGCCCGATCGCGCCGGCCACATAGCCGGCCACCGCGCCCGAGATGTCCGACGTCGCGCGGCGCAGCATCGCGTGGTGCGACGGTGGTCGTGACCGGATCGCGGCGTCGATCCAGCGCCCGCCCGAGCCGATCATGAAGATCGACAGGATCAGGATCGTGATGCCGGCGAACAGCGAGTTGACGATCGCCAGCCCGATGTTGGACAGGACCCCCGCGGCGCCGCCCAGCTTGCTCGGCAGCTTCGCCGCCTGCTGCTGGAGCTTGCCCGTCACGTTGTAGTCGCGCTCGATCTTGCGCAGCGTCCGGTTCTTCTGGACGAAGGTGGTGACGTCGTTGGCGTAGCTCGGGATCCGGTCGACGAGCTTGTTCGTCTCCTTCACCAGCGGCGGCACGAGGATCGCCCCGATCAGCACCGGGACGAGGATCACGCCGAGGTAGACGAGCGCGATCGCGCGCCCGCGCCGCCCGGTCGAGCGCTCGAGGAGCGCCACCGGCGATGACAGCGCGACCGCGATGAAGGCCGCGATGACGATCCACGTGATCGGCCGCCGGAGCAGGTAGATCAGGTAGAGCGTGATGACCGAGACGACGACGATCCCGACGATCCGCAGGATCGCGCGGGTGGAGGGGCCGTCGGACGCCTGCGCGGACATGCCGCGTGCGAGGTTGTCACGCTCGGCGGACGGCGTCATCCCCGGCGGTCAGCCGTGCAGCAACTCGGATCGCACGCCGGCGACGCCGAGCAGCCCCGGCCCCACGTGCGTCCCGATCACGGGACCGACCTCGGACACGAACACCGGATCGCGCCCGTAGATCGCCCGGCCCGCCTCGGCGATGTCCGCCGCCCGCGAGGGGTCCTGGATGTGCTGGACCGCGAACTCGTCGCAGCCCTCCTCGAAGCGCTGCGCCAGCGCCTCCTTGAGCCGCTCGACCGCGCGGCCCGCGGTGCGGACGCGCTCGATCGGCTCGATCTCGCGACCCAGCGTGAGGATCGGCTTGATCTTCAGCGCCGAGCCGAGATACGCCTGGGCGGACCCGATCCGGCCGCCGCGGCGCAGGAACTCCAGCGTGTCGACCGCGAACCACGTCTTCAGGTCGCGGCGCAGCGCCAGCGCGGCGTCCGCGCACTCCGACGGCGTCCCGCCCGCGGCCGCGCGCCCGCAGGCGGCCAAGGCGACCAGCCCGAGCCCCCCGGCGGCGGTCTCCGAGTCCACCACGACCACGCGCGCCGGGTCGACGCCGCGCTCGAGCAGCGCCGTCCGCGCCTGGTCCGCCGCCTGCACCGTCCCCGAGACCCCGCCGGACAGATGGAGCGACACGATGTCGTCACCGGCCTCGAGCAGCGGCTCGAAGATCGCCAGGAAGTCGCCCACCGAGGGTTGCGACGTCGTCGGAAGATCGCGAGCGACCCGCAGGTAGTCGTAGTACGCGTCGAAGTCGGGCAGGTCCGACTCGCGGTCGGTCCGGCCGTCCCAGCTCACATACAGGGAGACGAGCGAGATCTCGTTGCGCTCCACGAGCCCGGCCGGCAGGTAGTGCGTCGTGTCGGTCACGACCCGTGTCCGTCCCATCGCGCGGCGGACCCTACATAGACTTCCAGTCGCCTTGCCGCTCACGCTCGTCACCGGCGCCACGGGGTTCCTCGGATCCCACGTCGTCCGGGCGCTCCTGGACCGCGGCGAGGAGGTGCGGGTGACGATCCGGCCCAGCTCGACGCTCGAGGCGCTGCGCGACCTCGACTGCGACCGCGTGCTCGCCGACGTCACCGACCCGCGTGGCGTCGCCCGCGCCGTCAAGGGCGCGACGCGCGTCTTTCACCTCGCCGGCTCGACCCACATCCGCGACGACGAGGAGGCGCTGACCCGCGCCAACGTCGACGGCACCCGGATCGTCATGCAGGCAGCGCTCGAGGCCGGGGTCCAGCGCGTCGTGCACACCAGCTCGATCACCGCGATCGGTCCCGCGCCGCGCAACAGCACCGCCGACGAGCGCCAGATGCCGAAGGCGCGCGACCTCAGCCAGCTGCCGGAGGCCGCCGCCAAGCTCGCCGCCGAGCACGAGGTGCTGCGGGCCGCCGCCAAGGGGCTCAACGTGACGATCGTCAACCCGGCGTTCGTGTTCGGCCCCGGCGACCACCTGCGCAGCTCGACCGACGTCGTCCGCCGCTTCCTGCTCAAGCGCATCCCGGCCTACGTCGACGGCGCCGTCTCGATCGTCGACGTCCGCGACGTCGCCGCCGGGCTGCTGCTCGCCGCCGAGCACGGCGCGCAGGCCGAGCGCTACATCCTGGGCGACCGCAACTACACGTGGGAGCGCCTGTTCGCCGAGATCGGCCGCATCTCGGGGATCGAGCCGCCGGCGCTCAAGCTGCCCGCCCAGGCCGCGCTCGCGCTGGCGAACACGCCGCTGGCCGGCGGCTTGAACGCCAACGAGATCCGCGCCGCCTCGCATTACTGGACCTACCGCAGCACGAAGGCGCGCCGCGAGCTCGGCTGGACGACCCGCCCGCACGAGGAGACCGTCGAGGCCACGGTCGAGTGGTGGAAGGAGCGGCTCGGTGCCCGCGTGCACGGCTCCGGCCGCCAGCCGGTCGTGCTCCGGGTGACCGGCGCCTACGTCCGCGTGCTGTCCGACCTCGTCCACGCGATCGCCGATTGATGGACGACTTCGTCCTCTACCGCTGCCGCACGCCCACGAACTGGCTCTGCCCGTGCGGCCGCGTGGCCCGCGAGCTGAGGCGCCGGCGCATCGAGTACGGCGAGGTCCGGGTCGCCCAATCCAAGCGTCACCGGCCCGACGTCGAGGACCTCACCGGCCAGCGCCACGTGCCGGTCCTGCTGATCGGCGACGAGGCGATCGCCGACTCCAAGCGCGTCATCGAGCATCTCCGCTGGCGCGCCGCGGCGGCCGAACGTCCACAATCAGGGGCGTGAATCGCCGCCGTACCGCCCGGCTCGGGCTGCTCATCACGCTGATCGCCGCCGGCTCCGCGCTGGCCCTCGTCCTGCGCTCCCACTCCGCCGAACAGCGAAGGGAGCATGCCGAGGCGCAGCTCGAGAAGGCCGGCATCGAGCCCGCCGCCGAGCTCGCGAAGGTGAACGGCAACGTCGCCGCCCGCATCGGCGCCGAGGGTCCCCACGAGCTCGCGCGCGCCGCCGCCGCCAAGCGTCGCCTGCAGCGGGCCAACGCGTCCGCGGTGACGCCGATCCCCGGCACCGGCGGCACCTGGACCCCGTACGGCAGCGGTCCGCTGCGCTCGAGCCCGGACTATCCCGCCGCCGACGGTGACGGCTTCGGCAGCGTCAACGGCCGCATCAACGACTTCGCCTACGACCCCGGCAGCAAGACCGTCTACGCCGCCGTCGCCCAGGGCGGCGTCTGGAAGTCGACCAACCTCGGCGACTCCTGGAGCCCGATCGGCGACCGGCTCCCGATCGCCTCGACCGGCGCGATCGCGTACACGAAGGGGCGCCTGATCGTCGCCACCGGCGACCACGCGTTCTCCAACGACTACGCGGGCGCCGGCGTCTACTGGACGACCGACGGGGGCAGGTCCTGGACGAAGGCCAAGGGCGCCCCCGACGGCGCGCTGTCCTACCGGCTCGCGGTCGACCCGCAGAACCCGAGCACGGTCTATTACGCGTCGGGCAAGGGCCTGTTCCGCTCGGCCGACGCCGGCACGAGCTTCACCAACGTCAGCCTCCCGACCGGGGACTGCGCCGGCGACAGCGGCAAGCCGAACTGCTTCTTCGCCAACATCGTCACCGACGTCGCGATCCAGGGCAGCGACGCGTTCGGCCACAAGGGCGGCGCCGTGCTGGCCGCGGTCGGCTGGCGCTCGGGCCGGCGTCCGAACTTCAACAACGTCCCCGAGGCGCCCGCCAACGGCCTCTACCGCTCCGACAGCGGCGCGCCCGGCTCGTTCAGCCAGATCCCGGACTCGGCCGGCTTCACGCCGTCCGAGCGCGCGGGGCGGATCGAGCTCGGCACCGCGTCCGGGCCCGAGCAGGACTCCAACTACGTCTACGCGATCGCCCAGGACAGCGTCCTGTTCAACAACGCGGTCAGCGGCGGCGAGCAGGACGTCCCGCTCGTCGGGACCCCGTCGGTGCTCGACGGCATCTACGTGTCCGGCGACTTCGGCAAGAGCTGGACGAAGATGGAGAGCCGCCAGGAGTTCTTCAACCCGGCCAACCAGTCGACGCTGTCGCAGCTGACCGCGCTGGGGATCGCGCCCGGCTACCAGGTCACCTACAACCAGTGGATCAAGCCCGATCCGCTGCGCGCCGACGCCGGCGGCGTGCCGACCCGGCTGCTGTTCGGCATGGAGGAGGTCTGGCAGTCGCTGACCACCAGCGGGCTGCCGCAGAACGGCAAGTCGCAGTTCCAGGTGATCGGCAGCTACACCGCCAACGGCAGCGCCTGCCTGGTCGTGCCCGAGGTCTGCGGCGCCAAGCAGCAGGCGACGCCCGACACGACGACGACCCACCCCGACCAGCACGCCGCGATCTACATCCCGGACGGCAGCGGCGGCGAGACGCTGATCGTCGGCAACGACGGCGGCGCCTACAAGCAGCACGTCGACGCCGGCGGCGAGTTCAGCCAGGGCAGCTGGGGCAAGGGCGCCAACGAGGGCTTCCACACGCTGCTGCCCTACGGCGCGGCGATGAGCTCCGACGGCACGGTCTACGCCGGCCTGCAGGACAACGGCCAGCTCAAGATCACGCCCGACGGCAAGCAGTACGCGACCTACGTCGGCGACGGCACGTTCGCGCTGATCGAGCCCGACAACCCGGACGTCGGCTACGACGAGCTCCCGAACGCCGGCATCAACGTCACCACCGACGGCGGCAGGACCTACTCGGACATCTCGCCCGCGTTGACCGAGGCGGACTTCGTCGCGCCGATGGTCATGGACCCGAAGGACAAGCGCCACATCATGGTCACCGGGCGCAAGCTCGCCGAGAAGCACGACGGGCCGGACTCGGCGAACTGGGACTACCCCTACGACCTCGGCACCGCCGCCCACCCGGGCGACGCCGGCGCCACGGCATCCGCCACCGATCCCAACAACCACGGCACCGCGCTCGACCTCGTCGGCACGAACGCCTATGTCGGCTACTGCGGCTCCTGCGACCCGGTCAAGCTCAAGCAGAAGTTCCGCAACGGGCTCGCGACCGACGTCGGCGGCACGTGGCACATCGCCGCCCACAAGGGCCTGCCGAACCGGCTGATCACGCACGTGGCGATGGACCCGTCGAGCCCGAAGACGGTGTTCGTCACGCTCGGCCAGTCGGCGGCGCGCTACTTCGCCCCGCTCGGATCCCAGGGCGAGGATTCCGCCGACGCGGCCGGCGGCTACGTCTACAAGTCGACCGATGGCGGCGAGTCGTTCACCGACATCACCGGCGACCTGCCCGCCACCCAGGCGACCTGGGTGCTCGTGCGGCACGGGCAGCTGATCGTCTCCGACGCGGTCGGCATCTTCGCGTCGCGGACGCTGGACGGCAAGTCGTGGGCGCCGCTCGGCGACACGCTGCCGCCCGTCGCCACGTACTCGATGTCGCTCAAGCCGGGCGACGACTCGACGCTCGTGGCCGCCACCTACGGCCGCGGCGTCTACACGTACAGGTTCGCGGACGCGTCGCCGTCGGCCGCCGGCTCGTGCGCGGTCAAGGGCCCGAGCGTGAAGATCACCTCGCACCGCGTCCGCGGCCGTCGCGCGGTGGTGCGCGGGACGTCGAAGCGCACGACCTGCCCGCGGCCGCTCGGGGTCAAGCACGTCCAGGTCGCGGTCCAGCGACGGGTCGGCAAGAAGCAGTGCCGGGCGGTCCGGCGCAACGGCCGCGTGGCCGGCAAGGCGAAGCTCCGCTGTGGGCGCTTCTACGTCAACGCGCGCGGCGCGAAGAACTGGTCGTTCACGTCGAAGCGGCGGCTGCCGCGCGGGCGCTACCGCGTGTTCGTGCGCGCCTACGACACGAACGGCAGGCGCGGCAAGCCGCGCAGCGTCAGCGTGCGCGTGCGCTGACGGCCGTCACCGCGGCCGCACCCCGGCCTCGGTCACGAGCGCCCACACCAGCTCGTTCGGGGTGACGTCGAAGGCCGGGTTGCGGACCTTCGTGCCCGGCGGCGCCCAGTCGCGCAGCACCTCGTCGGCGGCGCGCTCCTCGATCTCGATCCGGTCGCCCGTCGGTGTGTCGAGGTCGACGCTCGAGCTCGGCCCGGCGGCCAGGAACGGGATGCCCGCGGCGTGGGCGGCGAGCGCGAGCGGATAGGTCCCGACCTTGTTCGCGACGTCGCCGTTGGCGGCCACGCGGTCGAAGCCGGTCACCACGGCGTCGACCTGGCCGGTGCGGATCAGGCCGGCGGCGGCACCGTCGACGCACAGCGCGTGCGGGATGCCGGCCTTCGCGAGCTCCCAGACGGTCAGCCGCGCGCCCTGCAGCAGCGGGCGCGCCTCGCAGGCGAGGACCTCGACCGCGCGCCGGTCGGCCAGTTCGAGGATCACCCCGAGGCCGGTGCCGCGCCCGGACGCCGCCAGCGCGCCCGAGTTGCAGTGGGTCATGATCCGGACCGGTCCCTCGCGAGGCCCGAGCACCTCGTCCAGCGCGTCGGCGCCGTGGCGCGCGAGCGCGGTCGACGCGGCCACGTCCTCGCGCTCGATCGCCTCCGCCTCGGCGCGCGCGGCGCCGGCCATCCGGACCGGCCCGGCCTGCAGCGCGGCGGTCCGGACGCGGTCGACCGCCCAGGCGAGGTTGGCGGCGGTCGGCCGGGCGGTGCGCAGGACGTGCGCGCCGTCCTCGAGCGCGCCGAGGTCCGGGTGGTCGGAGACCTCCATCGCCAGCCCGTAGGCGGCGGCGACGCCGATCAGCGGCGCCCCGCGGACGGCCAGCCGCTGGATCGCCTCGGCGGTGTCGCGGGCGCCGGTGAGCGTGATCACGACCTCGTCGTGGGGGAGACGCGTCTGGTCGAGCACGTGCAGGCGCTCGCCGTCCCAGTGCATTGGAAGTGGCGCGTCCATGGCGCGATCGTAGGATGCCGGTGCCGTGCCCGCGCTCTCCGCCGTCGATCTGCGCAAGACCTACGGCGCGCAGGACGCGCTCGGCGGGGTCTCGCTGGAGGTCGGCGACGGGGAGCTCGTCGGGCTGCTGGGCCCCAACGGCGCCGGCAAGTCCACGTTCGTCAAGATCGCCTGCGGGCTCGTGCACCCGTCGGGCGGATCGGTGGCGGTCTGCGGCGCGCCGGCGGGCTCGCTCGAGGCCGGCCGCGCGCTCGGCTACCTGGCCGAGCTGTTCCGCTTCCCGGACTGGTGCTCGGCCGACGAGGTGCTCCGCCTGCACCAGCGGCTGGCGGCGTCCGCCGGCGGCGCGGCCGAGCGGGCGTCGCTGCTGGAGGACGTCGGCCTGGGCGGCGAGGCGCGGCGGCGCGTCGGGACGATGTCGAAGGGCATGCAGCAGCGGCTCGGGCTCGCGCAGGCGATGGTCGGGTCCCCGCGACTGCTGCTGCTCGACGAGCCGACATCCGCCCTGGACCCGGCCGGCCGGCGGCTCGTCCGGTCGCTGCTCGAGCGGCTGCGCGAGCGTGGCGTGTCGGTGCTGCTGAACTCGCACCTGCTGTCGGAGGTCGAGCTGGTCTGCGACCGGGTGGCGATCATGACGCGTGGCTCGCTGGTCGCCGCCGGGACGCCGCGGGAGCTCTCACACGCCGGCGGCGTCGAGATCGTCGTCGGCGACGGCGTGCGGGCGTTCCCGGACGCGACGCGCGACGACGTCCCGGAGCTCGTGCGGTCGCTGGTCGAGGCGGGCGAGGACGTCTACGAGGTGCGCGTGCTGCGCTCGTCGCTGGAGGACGCCTACATCGCGGCCGTCGAGGGAGCGGGCAGCGCGGACGAAGTCCGCCGCGATGACGAGCGAAGCGAGGCCAGATGACCGTGCTCGCTCGCTTCGCGCTGCAGGAGGCGATCCGCCGGCGCGTCTTCACCGTCGTCGCCCTCCTCACCGCCGCCTTCCTGCTGCTCTACGGGCTCGGCGTCTGGCAGGCGTTCAAGATCGCCAACAATCTCGGCAGCGGCTTCGCCGGCGTCGACCCGGTCATCGTCACCGGCGCGACGATGTTCGGCCTGGCGATGTTCGGGACGCTGTTCCTGGGTGTCGTGCTCGCGGTCTTCCTCACGCTCGGCGCGATCCGCGGCGACGCCGACCGCGGCCTGCTGCAGCCGCTGCTCGTCCGCCCGGTGTCCCGCCGCACGCTGCTGACCGCCCGGCTGGTGTCCTCGGGCGGCGTCGCCGGGGCGTACGTGGTCGCCGTCTACGTCGCGGCGATGCTCGAGACCGGGATCATCGGCGGCTGGTGGCCCGACCGCCTGGTCTCGCCCGCGATCGGCCTCGCGCTCGGCGTCGTGATCGTGTGCGCCCTGTCGCTGGCCGGCTCGGTCGTGCTCGCCTCGACCGCCAACGGCATCGCGATCTTCATGGCCTTCGGCGCCGGGCTGACCGCCGGCCTGCTCGGCCAGATCGGCCGCGCGCTGAACTCCGGCACGCTGACCGACGTCGCCGACCTCACCTCGTATCTGCTGCCGTTCGAGGCGCTCTACCAGGGCGCGTTGAGCTCCCTGACCGCAGACACCGTCGGCTTCACCCGCTTCGCGCTCCAGCTCGGCCCGCTCGGCGGCGCGCACGAGGCCGGCGTCGGCCTGTGGCTGTGGGCACTCGCCTACCTCGCCCTCGTGGCCGC
>JAXDHL010000008.1:0-14745 GCA_034664525.1 Solirubrobacteraceae bacterium | reverse complement strand
GCGATGGCGGTCATGACGCAGACCGAGCTGCTGCTGATCATCCTCGGCGGCATCTTCGTCATCGAGGCGCTGTCGGTGCTGATCCAGGTCTTCTGGTTCCAGACACGCGGCAAGCGCGTGTTCCTGATGGCGCCGATCCACCACCACTTCGAGCTGCAGGCGTGGTCGGAGACCAAGATCATCCTGCGCTTCTGGATCGTCGCCGCGGTCTGCGCGGCGATCGGGTTCACGCTCTACCAGCAGACGCTGCGCTAGCCGGCCTCGCGAGCCGCGGCACGGTGTGACAACGCTGCAACGGAAGTGTCACAAGAGTGTGCCGCCGGGGTGGATCCGGGCCGGCGGGTGGGACGGTGGGAGCACGCAACCCACCCGAGGAGGACCACCATGGACCCGACCCTGCTGCGCGAGATCGTCGCGAGCATCCCGAAGGGCCGCTGGGCGAGCTACGGCGACGTCGCCCGCGCGGCCGGCGGTACCGACGTGCACGCCCGCGCGCTCAACCAGCGCTTCATCCGCGGCGAGTACGACGGCGCGCACCGCGTGCTGAAGTCGGACGGCGCCGTCGGCGCGACGGCGCTCGGCGACCCGGCCGAGGTGCGCCGCCGGCTCGAGGCCGAGGGCGTCGAGTTCGAGGGCGGCCGGGCCAACGCCGGGCTGCGCTTCGTGCCGGAGATCGCTGCCGCGGCGGCAGCCGCCTGACGTGGCGGGGCGGCGGCCCGCTTGAATGGACGCGTGCCCGCCGCCCGACCTCCGCTGCCCGACGGCCCGTTCGTCGTCGTCGGCCTGGCTCGCTCCGGGCTGGCCGTGGCGGCGGCGCTGCGTGCGGCCGGGGCCGAGGTGCGCGCGTGCGACGCCGGCGCGATTCCCGGCGACGCGCGGGCGCGGCTGGAGGCGCTCGGGATCGAGCTGCGGGCGCCCGACGCAGGCCTGGACCTTCTGCCGGGCGCGCGGACGCTGGTCAAGAGCCCTGGGGTCCCGCAGGAGGCGGCGGTCGTCGTCGCGGCGCGGGAGCGGGCGCTGACCGTCGTGGGGGAGGTGGAGATCGCGTGGCGGATGCTGGCCAACGACTTCATCGCGGTCACCGGCTCCAACGGCAAGACGACGACGACCGAGCTGATCGGGCACATCCACCGCGAGGCGGGCCTGCCCGTGGCGGTGGCCGGGAACGTCGGGACGGCGCTGTCGAGCCTGCCCGGCTCCGGGCTGGCCCCGGACGCGGCGATCGTGTGCGAGGTGAGCTCGTTCCAGCTGGAGGACACCGAGCTGTTCGCGCCCGAGGCCGCGGTGCTGCTCAACCTCACCCCCGACCACCTGGACCGGCACGGGACCTTCGAGGCCTACCGCGCCGCCAAGCTGCAGGTGTTCGCCCGCCAGGCCAACGAGGGCGTGGCGGTCGCGCCGCAGGGCCTGGGCGTCGAGGACCTCGGCGGCTGCGCTCGGCGCGTCTGCTTCGGCTCCGGGCCGGGCGCCGAGCTGGCCGACCGCGCCGGGCACCTGTGGTGGGACGAGCAGCCGCTGATCGCCGTCGAGGAGATCCGGATCCGCGGCCTGCACAACCGCCACAACGCGATGGCCGCCGCCGCGGTGACGCTCGCCCGCGGCGTAGAGCCCGCCGCCGTCCGCCAGGGGCTGAAGACGTTCGCCGGCGTTCGCCACCGCCTCGAGGAGATCGCCCGCCGCGACGGCGTCCTCTACGTCAACGACTCGAAGGCCACCAACGTCGACGCCGCCGTCACCGGCATCCGCTCGTTCGACGGGAGCGTGCACGCGATCCTCGGCGGCCGCGGCCACGCGGACGACCTCGCGCCGCTGGTGACCGCGGTCCGGGAGCGCGCCCGGGCCGCCTACCTGATCGGCGAGGCGGCGCCGGAGCTGCGGCTCGCGCTGGCCACGACCGGCGTCCCGCTGCACGACGCCGGGGACCTCGAGCAGGCCGTCGCGACCGCTCGCCGCAACGCCCGCGCCGGCGACGTCGTGCTGCTCAGCCCGGCCTACAAGTCATACGACCAGTACCGCGACTTCGAGGCGCGCGGCGACCACTTCCGCGAGCTCGCCCTGAACGGCACGTGAACTTCACATAACAGTGGCAGGAGGGCCGTCCGGTCCGTCGAAGCCAGCGTCGATGGCCGCCCGTGCCCGACGTACCCCTGCGCAGCAACCGCTCGAGCACCGGCTGCTGCTGACGGCCACGTTCTGCCTGCTGGCGGGCGGGGCCGTGATGGTCTACTCCGCCTCCTCGGCGCGCACGCTGCTGCAGGGCCAGGGGGACGGGACCGCGTACCTCGTCAAGTACGTCGTCTACGGCGCGGTCGGCCTCACGGTCATGCACGTGCTCAGCCGGCACGGCCTGGAGGCGCTCCGCCGGCTCACCCCGGCGTTCCTCGCGGTCTCGTTCATCCTGCTGCTCGCCGTGCTGATCCCCGGCATCGGCGTGGACATCAACGGCGCGCGACGCTGGCTCGGCGCCGGGCCGCTGCAGTTCCAGCCGTCGGAGATCATGAAGCTCGCGCTGGTCCTGCACGCCGCGGCGACGATCGCGGCGCGCCCGAAGATGACCCGGGAGCTGCGGCTCGTCGCCGGGCCGGTGCTCGGGCCGGCGATCTGCGCGCTGCTGCTGATCATGCTTCAGCCCGACCTCGGCACCGCGCTGGTGGTGGCCGGGACGCTCTCCGCGATGCTGCTGGTCGCGGGCGTGCCGGTGCGCCAGATGCTGCTGGTGCTCGGCGTCGGCGCCTTCCTCGTGCTCGTGCTGGCGCTGCTCGAGCCGTACCGCCGCGCGCGCCTGACCAGCTTCCTGAACCCGTGGGCGGACGCGGGCGGCTCCGGGTTCCAGGCAGTGCAGGGCCAGATCGCGATCGGCTCGGGCGGCTTCCTCGGCGTCGGGCCCGGCCAGTCGGTCCAGAAGATCTTCTACCTGCCCGAGGCCCACACCGACTTCATCCTGGCCGTCATCGGCGAGGAGCTCGGCGTGGCGGGGATCGGCTGCTTGCTGTTCCTGTACGGCATGATCGCCTACGCCGGTCTGCGGACCGCGAAGGCGGCGAAGGGCGTGTACGCCAAGCTGCTGGCGGCCGGCCTGACCTCCCTGATCCTGTGCCAAGCGCTGCTGAACGTCTACGCCGTCCTCGGCCTCGCGCCCCTCACGGGCGTGCCGCTGCCGTTCATCTCCAGCGGCTCGACGTCGCTGATCACGCTGCTGGCGGCCATGGGGGTGCTGCTGAACATCGCCGGCGGCGGCTCCGCGCACCTGCGCGAGGTCGCGCCACGGACGCGGGAGGGCCGCGGTGAAGGTCGTGATCGCGGCGGGCGGGACGGCCGGCCACGTCGTGCCGGCGATCGCCATCGCCGACGCGCTGCGGGCTGACGGCCACGACGTCGTCTTCGTCGGCGGCGAGCGGGCCGAGGCGGACCTCGTGCCCGCCGCCGGCTACCCGCTGGAGCCGATCCGCGTCGAGGGCATCAGCCGCACCAACCCGCTGAAGGCGGCCCGCGCGGTCGTGCGCGCGGGCACTGCGCTCGCCCAGGCGAGCCGGATCCTCAAGCGCCACCGCCCCGATGCCGTGCTCGGCGGCGGTGGCTACGTGGCCGGCCCGGTCGGCCTGGCCGCGGTGGCGCGCCGCATCCCGCTCGTGCTGACCGAGGCCGACTCGCACCTCGGGCTCACCAACCGGCTGCTCGCCCGTGCCGCCAAGCGCGTGGCGCTCGCCTTCCCGCTCGAGGGCCGCGACGCCGACCGCTACCTGGTCACGGGGCGCGCCGTCCCGCCCACGGACACCGACCGCGCGGGCGCGCGCGCCGGGTTCGGGATCGGGCCCGACGAGCTGTGCGTGCTGGTCTTCGGCGGCTCGCTCGGCGCCCGGTCGATCAACCTCGCCGCCGTCGCGGCGTTCGCCGACGCCCCGTTCCGCGTGTTGCACGTGGCCGGCCGGCGCGACTTCGCCGAGCTCGAGGCGCCGAACGAGCGCTACATCCTGCGCGACTACGTGACCCCGTTCAGCCGCGCGCTCGCGGCCTCCGACGTCGCCGTGGCGCGCGCGGGCGGATCGGTGTTCGAGCTGGCCCAGTACGGCCTGCCGGCCGTGCTGATCCCGTACCCGCACGCAAGCGCCGACCACCAGACCACGAACGCGCGCTGGATGGCCGGCGCGGGCGCCGCCGTCGTCATCCCCGACGAGGAGCTGTCGCCGGCACGGCTCGCCTCGGCGGTCGCCGAGGTGATCGCCGCCCGCCCGGCGATGGCGGCGGCGGCGCGGGCGCTCGCGCGCCCGGACGCGGCGCAGGTGATCGCCCGCGAGGTCGTCGCGGCGGCCGGATAGCCTCGCGACCCCCATGGACGCCCCCTTCTCCGGACGCAGCCTGCACTTCGTCGGCATCGGCGGGGCGGGCATGTCCGGCCTCGCGCTCGTCGCCGGCGCTCTCGGCGCCACCGTCACCGGCTCCGACCGGGCCACGGCCGGCCCGTACGTCGAGCGCCTGCGGGCCGCCGGGATCGAGCCGCTCGCCGGCCACGCCGCCGAGCACGTCCCGCCGGACGCCGAGGTCGTCGTCTCCAGCGCGATCCCGGCTGACAACCCCGAGCGTGTCGTGGCGCGCGAACGCGGGCAGCGCGAGCTGCACCGGGCCGACCTGCTCGGCGAGCTGACCCGCGCCCGCCCGACGATCGCCGTCACGGGCACGCACGGCAAGACGACCACCACCTCGATGGTCGTCCACGCCCTGATCGGCGCCGGCCTCGACCCCGCCTACCTGGTCGGCGGCGAGGTCCGCTCGACCGGCACCAACGCCGCCTGGGGGGACGGGCCGTGGCTCGTGGTCGAGGCCGACGAGTCCGACCGCTCGCTGCTCAAGCTCGATCCCGGGATCGCCGTGCTCACGAACGCCGAGCTCGACCACCACACGACCTACGCGTCGCTGCGCGACGTCCACGAGACCTTCCGGGCGTTCTTGGCGAGCGCCGACCGGGCGGTCGTCTGGGACCGCCCGGAGTTGCTGGCGCTGGCGAGCGGCGACGTGACCCCGTTCGACGTCCCGGCGCCGGAGCTGAGCCCCGCCGGCTCGCGCTTCACGCTCGACGGCGTCGAGGTCGAGCTGTCGATCCCCGGCGCCCACAACGCGCTCAACGCCGCCGCCGCGCTGACCGCATGCCGGCTGGCCGGGGCCGACCTCGCGACGGCGGCCGCCGCGCTGCGCGACTTCACCGGCGCCGGCCGGCGCTTCGAGCGCCTGGGCACGACCGCGGAAGGCGCGCTCGTCGTCGACGACTACGCCCACCACCCGACCGAGGTCGCCGCCGTGCTGGCCGCCGCGCGCACGCTCGAGCCGCGCCGCGTGATCGCCGTCTTCCAGCCGCACCTGTACTCCCGCACGCAGGCCCAGGCGCGCGAGTTCGGCGCCGCGCTGGCCGGCGCCGACGCGATCGTGGTGTCGGGGATCTACGAGGCCCGTGAGCGCGCGGAGGACTTCCCGGGCGTGACGGGGCTGCGGGTCGCCGAGGCGGCCGCCGACGCCGGCGGCGGCCGGCCGATCGCGTGGATGCCGACGCTCGCCGACGCCGAGGCGCACGTGCGCGCGATCCTGCGCGAGGGCGACCTCGTGCTCACCATCGGCGCCGGCGACGTCGACTCGCTCGGCCGCGCGCTGCTCGGCTAGCAGGAGCCGCCGCGCCGGGGTCGAACGTCCCCGGCAGTGCCGCGCCTCCCGCCCCGCCCCGCGCTGATCGCGGCCGCCGCCGTCCTGCTGCTCGGCGCGGCCTTCATGTGGTTCCGCGACTCCGGCCTGGTCGCCGTCACCAAGGTGACGGTGACCGGGGTCTCCTCGAGCGAGGGCGCCGAGGTCCGCCAGGCGCTCACCTCCTCGGCCGAGCAGATGACCACGCTCCATCTCGACGCCGACGGGCTGCGGCAGAGCGTCAAGGGGTTCGCCTCCGTCGCGAGCCTGCGGACCACGACCCACTTCCCGCACCGGCTCACGATCGAGGTGACCGAGCGCCAGCCGGTCGCCGAAGTCGACATCGCCGGCGACACCGTGCCGGTGGGCGCCGGCGGCCGGCTGATGCGCGGTGTCCGCCCCGACCGCGCGCTCCCGGTGCTGCACGCCACACGGCTGGCGCCGGGCGGCCGGCTGACCGACCCCCAGGCACTCGCCGCCGTCGCGACCCTGGCCGCCGCCCCTCCGCCGCTGCGCGACCGCGTCACCCGGGTCTGGACGGGGCCGAAGGGCCTGACGCTCGACGTGCGGTCCGGCCCCGAGCTGTTCTTCGGCGCCGCCTCGCGGCTCGACGCCAAGTGGATGGCCACCGCGCGGGTGCTGGCGGAGCCGTCTGCGGCCGGCGCGGTCTACCTGGACGTCCGGGTTCCGGACCGGGTCGCGGCCGGTGGTCTCGGCACCGTCCCCCAGCAGCAGGCGGACCCGCTGGCGCTGAACCCTCAGGGTCAAGTCGTCAACCCTCAACTTCAAGCTCAGGGAACCCCTAGTCTCAACCCATAGTCGAGACTTATGCGGGTTGCAACGGCTCTTGCCATGTTCAGCCCGCGTTGACGTTGGGAACGAAAAGGCCCTACTGTGCGGGTTTCGCACGGTTCCTCCGAGCACCTGAAAGCTCGACTCCAACTCGAGGTCCGGACAACAATTTCGATGGAAGCCACCGGGAGCTATCTCGCAGTCATCAAGGTCGTCGGCGTCGGCGGCGGCGGAACCAATGCCGTGAACCGGATGATCGACGCCGGTCTGAGCGGCGTGGAGTTCATCGCCACGAACACCGACGCCCAGGCGCTTCAGATGACGGACGCCGACATCAAGCTCAACATCGGCAACACGCTGACCAAGGGCCTCGGCGCGGGCGCGAACCCGCAGATCGGCCAGGGCGCCGCGCAGGAGTCGCGCGACGACATCAAGGAGGCGCTCAAGGGCGCGGACATGGTGTTCGTCACCGCCGGCGAGGGCGGCGGCACGGGCACGGGCGCCGCGCCCGTGATCGCCGAGATCGCCAAGCACGAGATCGGCGCACTGACCGTCGGCGTCGTCACCAAGCCGTTCGACTTCGAGGGCTCGCAGCGCTCGCGCCAGGCCATCGAGGGCGTGGAGCGCCTGCGCGAGCAGGTCGACACCCTGATCACGATCCCGAACGAGAAGCTGCTCTCGATCGTCGAGCGCCGCACCAGCATCCTCGACGCGTTCCGGATGGCCGACGACGTCCTGCGCCAGGGCGTCCAGGGCATCACCGACCTGATCACGATCCCGGGCCTGATCAACCTCGACTTCGCCGACGTCCGCACGATCATGCAGGACGCCGGATCGGCGCTGATGGGCATCGGCACCGCCTCGGGCGAGTCGCGGGCGGCCGAGGCGGCCAAGACGGCGATCTCGAGCCCGCTGCTGGAGGAGTCCGTCGAGGGCGCCACCGGCATCCTGCTCAACATCACCGGCCCGCGCGACCTCGGCCTGTTCGAGGTCAACGAGGCGGCGGAGATCATCCACTCGGCGGCCGACGCCAACGCGAACATCATCTTCGGGTCGGTGATCGACGAGAACATGCAGGACGAGATCCGGGTGACGCTGATCGCGACCGGGTTCGACATGGGCCGGGGCTCCGGCACGTGGCGCTCGTCGTCGGCGCGTCCCGGCCCCGGTGGCCGCGAGGAGCGCGGCGGCCGTCAGGGCCGTCAGGGCCCGCCGGATCGCGGCCCGCGCGTGAGCGACCGCGACCGCTCGTCGCTCGAGATCTCCGACGACGACATCGACATCCCGCCCTTCCTGCGTTAGGGGAGGGCGGCGAGCGTCTCGACCACGCGGCCCGGAGCGGGCTGCGACGGGTCGGGCACGACTCCGGGCCGCGCGACGAGCACCGTCTGCAGGCCGGCGGCGGCCGCGCCGGCGACGTCCCAGGCGTGGGCGGCGACCATCGTCGCCTCGCCGGGCGCCACGCCCAGCTGCGCACACGCGTACCGGTACGGCGCCGGCGCCGGCTTCAGCCGTCCGGCATCGTCGGCCGAGAACTGCGCGTCGAAGAGGTCCTCGATGCCGGCGTTGCCCAGCTGCTGCGCGAGCACGTCGGCCTTCGACTGCGTGAGCGCCGCGAGCCGGTCGCCACGGCCGCGCAGCGCCTCGAGCGCCGGCCGCACGTCGGGATGCGGCGGCAGCGATGCGAGCCCGGAGCGCAGCGCGTCCGGGGACGCCTCCGGGGCGACCATCGCGAGCGCGGCGGCGCCGAGCTCGCCGAACGGCCGGTAGCCGCCGAGCAGCGTCGTCACGAGCGCGCACTGGATCATCTGCGAGAACCAGCGGCCCCGCAGCGCCGCGTCGCCGCCGAACACCGCCCCGTCGAGCGCGCGCAGGTCGAGCAGCGTCTCGTTGACGTCGAAGACCCAGGTCGCGGCCATCAGCCCCCGCTCGGATACCCGGTAGCCTCGCGCCGTATGTCCGCCCCGCAAGCCGAGCTGCGCCGCACGCCGCTGCACGGCCGCCACGCCGCCGCCGGCGCCCGGCTGGTGCCGTTCGCGGGCTGGGAGATGCCGGTCCAGTACCGCGGCATCCGCGAGGAGCACCTCGCCGTGCGCGAGCACGCGGGCGTCTTCGACGTCTCCCACATGGGCGAGATCGAGACCTGCGGCCCGCAGGCACTCGAGTTCCTCCAGCACGTGCTCAGCAACGACGTGCGCCAGATCCCCGAGGGCGGCGCCCAGTACGCGCTCGCCTGTACCGAGGACGGCGGCATCGTCGACGACCTCTTCACCTACCGGCTGGCCGAGCGCCACTTCCTGACCGTCACCAACGCCGCCAACCACGAGAAGGACCTCGCCTGGTTCCGCCGCCAGGCCGACGGCTTCGACGTCGACGTGCGCGACCGCACGGACGACTTCGCGATGCTCGCGGTCCAGGGGCCCGCCTCCCGCGGCATCGTGGAGCGCATGACCGACGGCCTCCTGCCGGGGCGCTTCCACCTCTGCCAGCGCGACGTCGCCGGCGTGCCGCAGCTCGTGGCCGGGACCGGCTACACGGGCGAGGCCGGCGTCGAGTTGCTGATCGCGCCCGACCGCGCGGGCGAGGTCTGGGACGCGCTGGTGGACGCCGGCGTCGCCCCGGTCGGCCTCGGTGCGCGCGACACGCTGCGCCTCGAGGTCAACTACCACCTCTACGGCAACGACATGGACGAGACCCGCAACCCGATCGAGGCGGCGCTCGGCTGGGCGTGCAAGGAGGACACGGGCTTCGTCGGATCGGAGGCCGTGCGCGCGGCGCGCGAGAACGGCACCGCCGAGAAGCTGGTCGCGTTCGTCCTCAGCGGCCCCGGCATCGCCCGCCAGGGCAACCCGGTCGTCGGCGGCGGCGTCGTCACGAGCGGGACGCTGTCGCCGAGCCTCGGAATCGGGATCGGGATGGCCTACGTGCCGGCCGGGAAGGCCGAGCCGGGCACGCCGCTCGAGATCGACGTGCGCGGCAAGATCCGCTCCGCCGAAGTCCGACGCAAGCCGCTCTACAAGAAGGAGAGCTGACCCCGGTGGCCGACTACCCCGAGGACCTGAAGTACCACGCCGAGCACGACTGGGCGCGCATCGACGGCGACACCGCGGTGGTGGGCATCACGTGGTACGCGCAGGACTCGCTCGGCGAGATCGTCTTCTTCGACCCGCCGCAGATCGGCGCCACGCTCACCAAGGACCAGCCGTACGCGGAGATCGAGTCCGTGAAGGCCGTTTCGGACGTGATCGCCCCGCTGTCGGGCGAGATCGTCGAGGTCAACGGCGAGCTCGCCGACGCGCCTGAGAAGGTCAACCACGACCCGTACGGCGACGGCTGGCTGGTCAAGATCAAGCTGAGCGATCCGTCGGAGGCCGACGCGCTGATGGAGGCCGCCGCCTACGAGGCGACGCTCGACGGCTGACTCGCCGGCGAGAGCCGCACGCACAGCACGGCCGTGTCGTCGCGGCGCGGCTCCGGCACGCCGGCGATCAGGGCCGCGGCGAGCGTGGCCGGATCGCGCGCGGCCGCGGCCGCGGCGCGGTGGGCCAGGCGCTCGATGCCCGCGTCGATCGACGAGTCGGGCCGCTCGACCAGGCCGTCGGTGTAGAAGATCAGCGTGTCTCCGGGGCCGAGGCGGGCCTCGCCCTCGGGCCGCGCCACGACCGCGTCGACCCCGAGCAACGGCGAGCGGCCGTCCTGCAGGAGCTCCGTCGCCCCGTCGGCGCGCAGGATCAGCGGCGGTGGGTGGCCGGCGACCGCGTAGCGCAAGGCGCCGGTCGCCGGATCGATGACGGCGAAGACCACGGTCGCCAGCGGCCGATCGTCGATCGTGGCCGCGAAGGCGTCGAGCCGCCGCAGCAGGTCGGCAGGGCCCGGGCTCTCCAGGGCGAGCGTCCGGACCGCCGAGCGCAGCTGGCCCATCACCGACGCCGCGCCGAGGCCGTGCCCGGCGACGTCGCCGACGCTCAGCGCCACCCGGCCGTCGGCGAGCTCGACCACGTCGTACCAGTCGCCGCCGACCGCCATCGCCCCGTGCGCGGGCGCGTAGGAGGCGTGGACCTCGAGCTGCTCCGGATCGGGCACGTCGGGGAGCAGGCTGCGCTGCAAGCGCACCGCGATGTCGCGCTGCTCGGCGAGCGCCTCCTCGCGCGAGGCGCTGAGCCGGTCGAGCCGGCGCGCGCCGGCCAGCGCGGCGGCCACGCCGAGCGACGCCAGCAGCGCCAGGGCCGCGATCTCCGCCCACAGCGCCCGGTTCAACGGGGTGATGACGTCCCCATAGCTGACGTCGACGACCGCGAGCCAGCCCGTGCCGGGCACGGTCGCGTAGCCGATCAACCGCTTCCCGCGGGGCGTCTGCAGCGACGGGATGATCCCCATGGCGCTCGCGCGCATGCGCGCGAGCGGGAACTCCCTCGGGGCGGCGACCAGGCCCCGGACGGGGTTGGCGCCGACGATCACGTGGTTGGCGCCGTCCAGCAGCGTCTCCCCGGCCCCCGGCGCGTAGAGCAGCCGTTTGAGGACCGCGGAGATCTGGTCCAGCCGCACCGAGCCGGCGACGACGCCGTTGCGCTCCCCCGCCAGCGAGGACACCGGGTAGGAGAAGGTCAGGATCGGCCACCTGCGGACGCGACCGATCATCACCTCGGACGTCGCCGGCCGGCCTTCGCCGAGGCTCGTGCGGACGAACGGCCGGTCGCTGAGCGAGAGGCCGCCGGCCGGGAGCCGCATGGTCGAGGCGAGCACCATTCCGTCGGAGCCGATCAGGCCCATGCCGGCGGTGAAGCGTGCGGAGCGGGCCACGTCCTGCAGGTACGGGCCCACGACCGCGCGACGCTGCTGGCGCACCGCGGGCGCGGCGGCGACCGCGGACAGGGTGGCGAACTGGTCGGCCACAAACCGCCGGGCGTTGGTCGCGGCCGCGGCGGCGAGCGCGGTCGTCTCGTCCTGGCGGTCGCGGATGACCGAATCGTGGTGCGCGAGCGCCAGCAGGACGCCGAGCGCCGCGAGCACCGCGATCGCCGGAAGGGCGGTGAACATCAGGCCGCGACGCGTACGCAGCAGCGGGGGTCCGGGCGAGGGATCCACGCCGCGACCATCCCATAAGCCGCGGCGGGACGCGACGGCGGGCGGCCGCTGGACCCGTCGCTAGCCTGCTTCGACGTGAGCCGTTACACCTCTGCGACCGACGCCGACCGGCAGGCGATGCTGGAGGCGATCGGCGTCGCCTCGATCGAGGATCTCTTCGCCGCCGTCCCCGAGGGCCTGCGCCTCGGCCGCCCGCTCGACCTGCCCGAGGGCAAGCCCGAGCAGGACGTCTACGGCTACCTGCGCGACCTCGCGGCCCGCAACGTCTCCGCCGAGGACGAGCTGTCCTTCCTCGGCGCGGGGATGTACGACCACTACGTGCCGGCGCTGGTGGACTCGATCATCACGCGCTCGGAGTTCCTGACGCCGTACACGCCGTACCAGCCCGAGGTCTCGCAGGGCGGCCTGCAGGTGATGTTCGAATACCAGACCATGATCTCCGAGCTCACGGGCCTGCCGGTCTCGAACGCGAGCGTCTACGAGGGCCCGAGCGCGCTCGCCGCCGCCGCCTATCTGGCCAAGCTCGCCAACGGCCGGCCGCGCTTCGTCGTCTCCCGCGGCGTGCACCCACACTCGCGTGAGACCCTGGAGACGACCTCCGCCGGCTGGGGCACCACCGTCGACGAGCTTCCGCTGGCGGGCGGCGTGACCGACGCCGACGCCCTGCAGGAGGCGATCGGCGACGACGTGTCCGCGGTCTTCCTGGCCCAGCCGAACTTCCTCGGCGCGGTCGAGGACCTCGCGGCACTCGCGCCGCTCGCCAAGGCCACCGGCGCGCTGCTGGTCGTCCAGGTCGACCCGATGACGCTCGGCGTGCTGCGCCCGCCCGGCGAGTTCGGCGTCGACGTCGCCGTGGGGGAGGGGCAGCCGCTCGGCAACCGCCTCGACTACGGCGGACCGTCGTTCGGCTTCTTCGCCGCGTCGGAGACCTACCTGCGCCGGATGCCGGGCCGGATCGCCGGCGAGACCACGGACGCCGACGGCCGCCGCGGCTTCGTGCTCACGCTGCAGACACGCGAGCAGCACATCCGCCGCGAGAAGGCGACCTCGAACATCTGCACCGCCCAGGCGCTCAACGCGCTGGCGGGGACCGTCTACCTGAGCTGGCTGGGCAAGCAGGGCTACGCCGACCTCGGCGAGCTGCTGCTGCGCCGCACCCACTACGCGCGCCAGGCGCTGGCGGCGATCGACGGGGTCGAGCTGCTGCACGACGCTCCGGTCGTGCGCGAGTTCGCCGTCCGCCTGGACGCGCCCGTCGAGCGGGTCATCGAGCGCTGCTGGGAGCGCGGGGTCAACCCGGGCTACCCGCTCGCGCGCGAGTACCCCGAGTACTCCGACGGCCTGCTGGTCGCGATCACCGAGCAGCGCTCGCGCGAGGACATCGACCGGCTCGCCGGCGCGCTCGGGGCCGCCGTCGCCGCCGAACGCCGAGGCGAAGCCGGTGGCGAGGCCTCCGGCCGAGACCGGAAGGTGACCGCGTGACCGTCCCCACGCAGACGGCCCAGCAGCGCGAGCACGCGACGACGATCTTCGAGAAGTCGGTCCCCGGCCGCCGCGCGTTCGTGGCGCCCGCGCTCGACGTGCCCGAGGTCGCGCTCGACGACATCCTGCCGGAGCGCTTCCGCCGCACCGAGCCGCCGAGGCTGCCGGAGATCGCCGAGCCGGAGATCAACCGCCACTACAACCGGCTCTCGAAGCGCAACTTCGACCTCGACACCGGCTTCTACCCGCTCGGCTCGTGCACGATGAAGCACAACCCGAAGCTCCACGAGCGCGTCGCGGCGCTGCCCGGCCACGCGCGCCTGCACCCGCTGCAGGACCCGCGCCGCACCCAGGGCGCGCTGCAGCTGATGTACGAGCTCCAGGGGGCGCTGGCCGAGGTCTCCGGGCTGCCGCACGTCTCCCTGCAGCCGTCGGCCGGCTCGCACGGCGAGCTCGCGGGGGTCCTGCTGACGCGCGCGTTCCACGAGGACCGCGGCGAGCAGCGCCACAAGATCCTCGCGCCCGACACCTCGCACGGCACCAACCCGGCGACGGTGACGATGGGCGGCTACGAGCTGGTCAAGGTCCGCGTCGACGCCAACGGCGACGTCGACATGGACGACCTGCGCGCGAAGGCGGACGAGGACGTCGCCTGCCTGATGCTCACGAACCCGAGCACGCTCGGCCTGTTCGACCCGAACATCGAGGAGATCGCCCGGATCGTCCACGGCGTCGGCGCGACGCTGTACTACGACGGCGCGAACCTCAACGCGATCATGGGCAAGTCCCGCCCCGGCGACATGGGCTTCGACATCGTCCACTTCAACCTGCACAAGTCGTTCACCCAGCCGCACGGCGGTGGCGGCCCGGGCTCCGGCCCGATCGCGGTGTCCGACCGCATCGAGCCGTTCCTGCCGCGCCCGCAGGTCGTCCGGCGCGAGTCCGACAACGGCCACGGCCCGAGCTTCGACCTCGACTTCGACCGCCCGAAGTCGATCGGCCGGCTGCGCGGCTTCCAGGGCAACTTCGGCGTCTTCGTGCGCTCCTACGCCTACATCCTGTCGCTCGGTGGCGACGGCCTGACCGAGGCGTCGGAGACCGCGGTGCTGAACGCGAACTACCTGCAGGCGATCCTGAAGGAGCGCGTCGGCGACCTGCTGCCGGTGGCGTACGACCGCCTGTGCATGCACGAGTTCGTGCTCTCGGGCGCGCCGATGAAGAAGCAGCTCGGCCTGCGCACGCTCGACCTCGCCAAGCGGCTGCTCGACCACGGGTTCCATCCGCCGACGGTCTACTTCCCGCTCGTGGTCGACGAGGCGCTGATGATCGAGCCGACGGAGACCGAGACCCGCGAGACGCTGGACGCGTTCGCGGTCGCGATCGCCGAGATCCTGGCCGAGGGCGCCGAGGATCCCGAGATCGCGCGCAACGCGCCGTACACGACGCCGGTGCGGCGGCTCGACGAGGCGGGCGCGGCCAAGCGCCCCGTCATCCGCCAGCCGTTGTAGCCGCGGCGGTAGCCTGCGCCGTCCCCATGACGGTCATCTTCTCCGGCATCCAGCCCACGGGCCGCAAGCACCTCGGCAACTTCATCGGCGCGATCGAGCACTACGTGGCCGGGCAGGAGTACGGCGACCCGGCGATCTACTGCGTGGTCGACCTGCACGCGACGACGGTCGACTACGACCCCGCCGAGCTGCGCGAGCGCGTGTACGACAC
>JAXDHL010000007.1:0-4596 GCA_034664525.1 Solirubrobacteraceae bacterium | reverse complement strand
CAGTGCGCGGTGTACCTGGCGCTGGCGCCGAAGTCGGACGCCTCGGGCCGGGCGCTGAACGCCGCCCGCGCGCATGTGCGCGAGCACGGCGCGCCGGACCCGCCGTCCGCGCTGCGCTCGGCCGCCTACCCGGCGTCGAAGGCGCTCGGGCGCGGGGTCGGCTACGACAACCCGCACCGCCATCCCGGGCACGTGAACGATCTCGTGCACCTGCCCGACGAGGCCGGCGACGTGCGCTTCTACGTTCCCGACGACGCCGAGCCGGAAGCCAAGGAGCGCCTCGCGCGGCTCCGGCGCCAGCGTGGTCTCGGCGACGGCTGAGGAGTGTGACATCCATCACACGGGGTGATGCTTCACCACCCCCGAAGGTGTTCCGGTCGAAGGAGTGAACGAACTCCGCATGCACGACGCCGTCTTCACCCGCACCTTCGCCCTGCCGTCCGGCCGGCGCGTCCGGCTGCGGCTCGCCGGCCTGCGCGACCGGCCCGCGGTCGAGGCGCTGCTGCGTGAGCGCGGGGTCGCGGCGGGTGACCTGGACCTGCACCGGTTGGTGTGCGCGAACCCGGCCGAGCGGCTCGTGCTGGCCGCGTTCGCGCTGGTCGACGGCGCCGAGCGGCTGGTCGGTGTGGGCGCGATCGACCTCGCCGCCGACGCCGACCTGGACACGCTGGTCGTGGACGAGCGCCTGGCCGGCGGTCTCGGCCTGCTGCTCGGCGACGTCCTGCGCCGCCGCGCCGCGGCGCATGCGCGGCGCGTCGCCTAATACGGTCAGGGGCATGTCCGCCGCCGACGCCGCCGGCCGGGCCGCGGGGCCGCAGCCGCTATGGGCGCTCGTCCCGCCGGAGGCCCGCGCCCGCTACCTGCGCCGCACCGCGCAGGCGCTGCTCGACGAGGTGGACGAGCTGGCCGGCCTGCTGGCCGCCGAGGCGGGCATGCCGCGCACGGAGGCGCTGCTGGCCGAACTGCTCCCCAGCGTCGCCGGGCTGGGCGAGCTGGCCGACGACGGCCCGTCGGCGCTGGCCGACCGACGGCTCGGACGCCACGTCGTGCTCAACGCCGGCCGGCGGGCGACGCTCTTCCAGGCGCCGGCGGGCGTGGTCGGCATCCGCGGCGGCGACGGCTCGCCGTGGGCCGAGCCGGTGCTGGAGGCCGCCGCCGCGCTGCTGGCCGGCAACGGCGTCGTCCTCAGCTGTGCGGTCGGCGCGGTCGGCGAGCGGCTCACCTCGCTGCTCGGCCGGGCCGGGCTGCCCGACGGGCTGCTGCAGCTCGTCCCGGCGGGCGCCGACGGGCTCGAAGCCGCCTGCGACCGTGTGGTCGAGACCGGCATGACCGGGCCGAAGGGCGCGATGCTCGTGCTCGACGGCGCGCCGCTGGACCGCACCATCAGCGGCGCGCTGTGGGCCGCGTTCTCGCGCGCCGGCCACGGCCCCGCATCCGTCGGCCGGATCGTCTGCGTGCCGTCCGTCGCCGAAGGCCTGCTGCAGGCGCTCCAGGCCGGCGCGCGGCGGCTGCGGGTCGGCGATCCGCGCGACCCGGAGACCGAGGTCGGCCCGCTGCCCTCGGCCGGCCAGGCCGAGGCGGTCGAGGCGCTCGTGCGCGCGGCCGAGGCGGCCGGAGCCGTGCGCCTGTGCGGCGGCCCGCTCGGCGGCGAGCGCTACGCCCCGGTCGTCCTGCGCGGCGTCGCCCGCGACGCGCGCCTGCTGACCGAGCCGGTCCCGGGACCCGTCCTGGCGGTCGTCGAAGCCGGCTCGGAGGCCGACGCGATCGACCTCGCCCGCCCGCAGCGCCGGGCGACGGCGCTGCCCGCGGGCTCGGCGCCCGCCGGCGCCGCGCCCACGGCGGGCGGCTGGGCCGGCGAGTCGGCGCCCGCGATCTCCGTCTGGACGGATGACCGCGCGCACGGCGAGCGTGTCGCGCGTGCGCTCGGCGCCGAGCTGACCTGGGTCAACGCCCACGGCGTGGCCGCCCCGGCGCCACCGGTCCGGCTCGCGCGGCACACCGCGGCGCGCCAGCTCGCCTCGCAGTCGCCGCGGCTGCGCTCGGCGCGCTGGCTGCCCTACGACCCCGGGCTCGTGCGCGCCTCGGAGGGCGTCGCCCGCCTGCGCCACGGGCGCCAGAGCGAGCGGCTGTCGGCGCTGCGGTCCGGTGGCCCGGCGTTCGCCCGCCTCGCGGTGCGGATGCTGCGCGAGACGCGCCCCCGGTAGCGCCGGCGCCGGCGCGGAGGCCTTCTCAGCCGCAGGCGTTGACGTAGAAGCGCAGGTAGGAGCGCCAGTGGGCGTTCCAGTAGGCGCCGTCGTGCCCGCCGGGCCAGGAGCGGCGGATCAGCTTGGTGCCCGACGCGGCGGCCGCCGAGGCGAAGGCGGCGTCGCCGGGCCGGAACGGGTCGCCCGTCCCGGCGTCGAGCCACAGCGGGATCTCCGCGAAGGCGCCGCGCCGCGCGGCGCGGACGACGTCGTGGCGGGCGAAGTCGGCGGCGCCGTCGAAGGCGCCCGGTGCGGTCTGGCCCGCCGATGTCCACAGCGCGGGTGAGTGCCCGGCCACGGCGCAGAAGCGCTTCGGGTGCAGCCGGGCGAGGTCGTAGGCGCCGAAGCCGCCCATCGAGATGCCGCCGATCGCCACGCGGGTCGCGTCGGCACCCGATCGCTTCAGCGCGAGCGGGATCACCTCGTCCATCACGTAGCGGGCCCAGCGACCGCTCGCGCGGTCGTGCCAGTAGGAGTGGTCGCCGCCGTCCGGGAACGCGACGACCGGCGCGTCGGCGCCGAGCCGCGCCAGCGCGGCGAAGAACGCGCCGTTGAGCGACGCCCGGTCGTCGCCGCCTCGGCCGTGCAGGAAGACCAGCAGGAACCGCCCGGCCCCGCCGCCGGCCGGGACGACGAGGCTCACGTGCTCGGTGCGGTGGACGGCCGTGGAGTGGATCGTCAGCCGGGTCGTGCCGTCCTGGCCGGCGGCGACGCCACCCCGCCACGCGCCGACCCCCAGCGCGGCGAGCGCGAGCGCGATCAGGACCAGGGCGCGGCGCGGCATCGCCGCGCAACCTAGCGCGGCCCGGTCAGGCGGCGCGGGCGCTCGGCGCCAGGCGCAGCCGGTCCGGCAGCAGCGGGACCACGAGCCGGCGCACGTACTCCTGCCCGCCGCGCACGGCGGCGGCCCGCAGCGGGTCCCAGCCGAACCCGTACAGGCGCCGGATCTCGCCCGGCAGCAGCCCGACCGTGATCTGGTTGACCAGCTCGCGCAGCGGCAGCAGATGGGCCGGCAGCGGCGGGCGCATGACGATGTCGACCGCCAGCTCGCGCGCCTGCTCGGACACCGCCAGGTCCCCGGAGGCGAGCATGTCGCGCATGTAGGCCTCGAAGGCCGCGATGTCCGGCGGGGTGTGCTCACGCGCCAGCCCGAACCGCTCGCTCAGCGTCCGGAAGTCCTGCCAGTAGGCCTCCCGGTCCTCGCGGGTCAGCGCGCCCACGTAGCGCTGATAGACGAGCAGGTTGGAGTCCACCAGCGTGGCGATCACCCACAGCAGCAGCTCGGGGTCGTCGGCCCGCCACGGCGTGCCCGCCGGGAAGCGGCCCACCGGCTCGCCCAGCGCGCCGCGCACCCGCGCGTGGACGCGGCGCACCGGCGCCGTGGCGGCGTCGGCCTCCGCCTTGGTCCCCCAGGCGATCGCGTGCAGCACCTTCGCCGTGCGCTCCAACCGCGGGTAGGGGTCCTCGAGCGCGGTCGTGGAGGCGAAGAAGCCCGCGAACGCGACGGGGTGGGTCGCCTGCATCAAGAGCGCGCGCGGTCCCGCGAGCGCGACCACGATCTCGCGTTGGACGCGGCGGAGCATCGAGTCGTCGGTGAAGTAGCCGGCGGGAGCCATCTCGAACGACAGTACGGGCCGTACTAGCGTGGAGACCATGCCAGCACAGGCCTACGCCGGGAAGGACTGTGTCTGCCAGTTCCGCCGCGGGATCTGCGACCAGACCTGCGTGCGCGACATGCTGGACACCCCGTTCTACATCGCCTGCCTGAAGCTCAGCGGCCGCAAGTGCGTGGTCGTCGGCGGCGGCGCGATCGGGCTGGAGAAGGTCGAGGGCCTGCTGGCCTGCGCCGGCCGCGTCGTCCTGATCGCCCCCGACGCGATCCCGGAGCTGCAGGACCTGGCCGCCGAGGGCTCGATCGAGTGGGAGCGGCGCGACTACGCCCCGGCGGACCTCGAGGGCACGTTCATCGTCATCGCCGCGACGGACGACACCGACGTCAACATCCGCGTCTACGAGGACGCGGAGCGCCGCGCGATGCTCGTCAACGTCGTCGACGTCCCGCCGCTGTGCAACTTCATCCTGCCCGCGATCGTGCGCACCGGGCCGCTGGCGATCGCGATCTCGACGGCGGGCGCCTCGCCCGCGCTGGCCAAGCGCATCAAGCGCGAGATCTCGGCCGCCTACGGGCCCGAGCACGCTCGCCTGGCCGAGCTGCTCAACGACGCACGCGGCTGGGCCAAGGGCAACCTGCCCACCTACCAGGACCGCAAGGCGTTCTTCGAGGGCATCGTCAACGGTGACCCGGACCCGATCGCGCTGCTGCGCGCCGGCGACGAGGCCGCGGTGCTCGAGC
>JAXDHL010000006.1:0-2912 GCA_034664525.1 Solirubrobacteraceae bacterium | reverse complement strand
GCCAGTGCGCTCGCGGCGGCCTCCCGTGCCGCGGCGGCCGACTCGCCGCCGCCCGCCGCGGTCGTCGCCGACGCCTCGGCCAGCACGAGCTGCTGCTCGAGCCACACCGCCACGTCGGCGGGGTCGTCCGCCCAGTCCTCGGACGCCGTCGCGCCCGACGCCTCCTCGGCCCGCGCCACCGCGTCGCGGACCGCGCCCATCGCGGCTGCCGCCGCGCGCTCCGCGTCGTGCTTGCGGTGCTTCAGCCACGCCTCGACCGACTGGAAGCGCCCGACGTCGAACAGCTCCCGTAGCAGCGCCTCACGCTCGTCGGAGCCGGCGTGCAGGAAGCGCGCGAACCCGCCCTGCGGCAGTAGCACGACCTGGCAGAACTGGTCGCGCGTCATCCCCAGCAGGTCCCCAAGCTCGCGCCGCGCCTCGTCGTGGCGGGTGGCGAGCACACGCTCGGTCCCGTCGCCGGCGATCGCGGTCACCCGCACGCGGTGGGCCTCGGTCGTCGTCCCGCCGCCGCGCAGCTTCGGGCGCTCCTGCTCGGGCGCCCGCACGATCCGGATCCGCCGGCCGCGCAGCGTCGCCTCTAGCGTCACCTCGGTCGCGACCTCGGGCGAGGCGTGGTCGGAGCGCAGCCGCGCGCCGAGCCCGCGCGCGCCCGGGACCTCGCCGTAGAAGGCGAAGCAGACCGCGTCGAGCAGGGTCGTCTTGCCGGCGCCGGTCGGCCCCTGCAGCAGGAACAGCCCGGCTTCGCCGAGCGCGTCGAAGTCGACGGTCTCCCGACCCGGGAACGCGACGAAGGCCGAGACGTCGAGGCGGTGCAGCCTCACCCGGAGAGCTCCGCCACGCGCCCGGCCGCCAGCGCCTCCTGCAGCAGCGCGGATTCCTGCTCGGCGGCCGCGGCGCCGCGGACGTCCTCCACGAAGCGCTCGACCAGCGCGGCGTCGTCGAGCCCGGCGAGCCGCTGGCCGTAGGTCCCGGAGCCGGCCGCGCCGCCGCCCGCGGGGTCGAACAGCAGCGCGACCGTGTGCGGGAAGCGCTTGCGCAGGCGGTCCATCGCGTCCTCGGGTCGCACGGCGTCGGTCAGGGTCGCCTGCACCCAGGCGCGCTCGGCGGCGGCGTGCGCGGGATCGGTCAACAGCGCCTCGAGCGTGCCCTTCAGCACCGCGAGCGGCCGGTGGACGGGGTAGGGGACGAGCCGGGCCTCCGACGCGCGCTGCCCGAGCTCGATCACCGCGAGCGACTTCACGTGCGCCGCCTCGGAGAACGAGAACGGCACCGGCGACCCGGCGTAGCGCGCGTTCGAGCCGACCCGCTGCGGCCCGTGCAGGTGCCCGAGCGCGACGTAGTCGACGCCGCGGAAGACGCCGAGCCCGACCGACGCGGCGCCGCCGACGGCGAGGTCGCGCTCGCTGCCGGACGGGGTCGCGCCGGCCACGAACGCGTGCGCCATGACCACCGACGGCCGGCCGTCCAGCGCCGCCCGGACGCGGTCCATCGCGGCGCCCAGCACGGCGGCGTGGCCGCGCTCCTCGCAGCCGAGCTCGGCGCGGGCGAGGTCCGGTTCCAGATAGGGGATCGCGTACACGCACGCGCCCGCGAGCTCGACCGGGGCCGCGATGCCGGCGACCGCCGTGCGCACGTGCACGCCGGCGCGATCCAGCAGGGCCGACCCGAACCCGAGCCGCGGCGCCGAGTCGTGGTTGCCGGAGATCACGACGACGGGGCAGACCTCGCTCAGCCGCGACAGCGCCTCGTCGGCGAGCCGGACCGCGTCGACCGGGGGCAGCGCGCGGTCGTACAGGTCGCCGGCCAGCAGGACGGCGTCCACGCGCTCGTCGCGCGCGACCGCCACCACGTGGTCCACCGCGGCCGCCTGGGCGTCCAGCAGCGACTCGCCGTGGAAGGTCCGGCCGAGGTGCCAGTCGGCGGTGTGAAGGAGACGCATCACCCCTGAACGGTGCCGCCCGCGGCGGACGGAACGAGCGGCGTCGCGCGACACTGACCGGATGCTCCGCCTCGTCCGTCACGCGACGCTCCAGCTCACGGCCGGCGGCCGGCGGTTCCTGGTCGACCCGATGCTCGGGCCGGCCGGGGGTCGCCCGCCGGTGCCCGGGACGCCTGCGCAGCGCCGGAACCCGCTCACGGAGCTGCCCGAGGACGCGGCGTCGGTCGTCGCCTGGGCGGAGGCGGTGCTCGTGACCCACCTGCACGCCGACCACCTCGACGACGAGGCGGTCGCGCTGATCCGGGACCGGCTGCCGGTGTTCTGCCAGCCGTGCGATGTGGAGACGCTGCGGTCGCGCGGGCTGGCGCACGCGACCGCGGTCGACAACGTCGCGTCCTTTGAGGGTGTCGCGATCGCGCGCACCGGCGGCCGCCATGGGACGGGGGCGATCGGGGAGCGGATGGGGGAGGTGTCCGGCTTCGTGCTCGACGGCTCGGTCTACGTCGCCGGCGACACGATCTGGTGCGACGAGGTGGCGGCCGCGCTGTCGTCGCACTCGCCAGAGGTCGTCGTCGTGAACGCCGGCGGCGCGCGGTTCCTCGAGGGCGACCCGATCACGATGACCGCCGGCGACGTGCTGTCGGTGTGCGAGCTCGCACCGCGGGCGACTGTCGTGGCCGTCCACCTCGAGGCGATCAACCACTGCGTCGAGACGCGCGCGGAGCTGGCCGCCGCGGTCGCCGGCCGCGGGGTGCGGATCCCGTTGGACGGCGAGACCGTCATGTTTTGAGTGCGAGCGGCCAACCCCGGCACGGTGGACGCGTTGGGTGGAGTTATGGCAACCAGGGCGACGAGCCGGACGCTGGACTTGGTCGCGGGCGAGGACCCGGGCACGATCCTGCTGGCGGGCGAGCTCGACATGGCGAGCGCGCCGACGCTGGCGAGTGCGCTGCGAGGCGTGCGGCGCTCGCTC
>JAXDHL010000005.1:0-6560 GCA_034664525.1 Solirubrobacteraceae bacterium | reverse complement strand
GGCTCCTCACGCCGGGTCGTGCAGCTGCTGCTCGAGCGCCTGGACGCCGATCGCGTCACCCTGCGCCGGGGCGACGCCCGCGTCCTGCGCCGCCGCCGGTGAGCGCAGGACGTCGTCGCGCGAGTAGTGCCCGACGGCGTCGAACCAGCGCTTGGCGTACAGCCCGCGCCGCAGGTCGCAGTCCCAGACCACGCTGCCCTCGGCGTCGTAGAGCGGCCCGGCGACGATCTCGCCCCACTCGGGGTCGACGATGCACGCGCCACCGCGCCCGTACACGGTCTCGCGCTCGATCTCGACCGGGAAGTCCGCCGGGAAGGCCGAGCCCGGGATGAACTGCGGGGCGCTGATCACGAACGCGCCCGACTCGATCGCGATGTGGCGCATCGAGGCCAGCCAGCCGTCGGAGTCGTCGGCGGTCGGCGCGACGTAGATCTGCACGCCGCCCTGATAGATCGCCCAGCGCGCCTGCGGCATCCGGTTCTCCCAGCAGATCAGGCCGCCGACCCGGCCGAGCGGCGTCTCGACGACCCGCAGGTCGTCGCCGCGGCCGATGCCGTGGAAGAGCCGCTCGTGCTGGGTCGGCATCAGCTTGCGATGGCGCTGCAGCAGGCCGCCCGGCCCGAGCACGAGCATCGTGTTCCACAGCGAGCCGGAGCGCCCGGACTCGCGCTCGTTGACGCCGACCACGCAGTGGATCCCGCGGCGGGCGCAGACCGCGATCAGCTCGTCGACGAGCGGCCCGGGCACGTCGACCGCGTTCGACCAGAGCCGCTCCCACAGCTCGTCCACACCGCCGAACTGCGCGGCGACCTTCGCCCAGCGCCCGCTCGGGTACAGCGGCACGAACGTCTCCGGCAACACCGCGAGCTCGACGCCGTCGTCAGCCGCGGCCTCGAGCAGGCGGATCGCCTTGGCGACCGTGGCGGGAGCGTCGAGCACGACGGGCGTGGCCTGGATCGCTGCCACGCGGACGGGCCGCAGGACGGTCATGCGCGCACCCTACGCCTGCTGCGGCGGGGGCGCCAGCGGCACTGATGCGCCCTTCAGGTAACGCGCGCATCCTCAGTTGGACTGAACTGCAACCACCCCGGGAACACCCCATGAAAAGGATCAAGCTCACGCCCCGCTCGACCGATACCCCTCGCATGACCGGACGCCCCTCACTGATCGCTCGCCTGATCGCCGCCCTGACCGGCCGCCGCGACGATCGCGTCCTCGTGCTGGTGAACACCGTCAACGGCGTCAAGGCCGTTCCGGTGCGCGCCCGCGATCTGCGCTAGGCGCTACGTCCCCGCACCCGCCGGCCGCGGCGCCGTCGGGTCCCCGCCCTCGGCCGTCTGCTCCCGCGCGACGTAGTCCTCGATGTCCTTGACCTCGCGCGAGCGCTCGGCGACGCGCAGCAGGTCGCTCATGGTCGCGACCTCCTCGACCTGCTCCTTGATGAACCACTGCATGAACTGCTCGCTGGCGTAGTCGTCCGACGCCCGCGCGACCCCGGCCAGCGTGGTGATCTGCTCCGTCACCCGCTTCTCCTGGGCGAGCGCCAGCGCGACCGGCGCCACGACGTCCTCGAACGCCGACACCGGGGCCTCGACGCCGGGGATGCGGACCTCCGCGTCGGTGTCCAGCAGGTACTGGACCATCATCATCGCGTGGTCGCGCTCCTCGATCGCCTGCCGGTAGAAGAAGCCGGCCAGCTGGGGCAGCGTCTCCGAGTCGAAGTAGACCGCGCAGGCGACGTACTGCTGGTGCGCCGCGAACTCGTTGGCGATCTGCTCGTTCAGCTTGGCGACGAAGGGTTCGGCGGGCATGGAGGTGAACGCTACCGTCCGAGGCACGGTGGCCAAGCAGCGACGACGCGTGAAGGCGAAGAAGAAGTGCTGCCGCTCACGGCCGCGCTGCAAGAAGTGCCCGGTCACCTGCCGGCGCCTCGAGAAGGCCGGCAAGGCGACCCGCGCGGGCAAGCGGACCTGGGTCCTCGTCGACGTCACCGGCAAGGACCTCAAGGCCGCCCGCGCGCGCTAGCCGGACCGCGGCCAGGCGCCGGAAACCGGGCCGACGCTCGCGCGCGTTAACCTGACCCGTCTCATGGCCACCTGTCTCGTGACCGGTGGCGCGGGGTTCCTCGGCTCTCATCTCTGCGACGAGCTGCTGCACCGGGGCCACCGCGTCATCTGCGTCGACAGCCTGGAGACCGGCTCGCTCGCCAACATCGAGCACATCCGGTCGCCCGACTTCGACTTCCGCAACATCGACATCATCGAGCCGTACTTCGTGGACGAGGCGATCGACCTCGTGTACCACCTCGCCTCCCCGGCGAGCCCGATCGACTACCTGCGGCTGCCGCTGCACACGTTGAAGGTCGGGTCCTACGGCACGCACCACACGCTCGGGCTCGCCAAGAAGCACCGCGCCCGCTTCCTCATCGCCTCGACCTCCGAGGTGTACGGGGACCCGAAGGTCCACCCGCAGCCGGAGACGTACTGGGGGCACGTCAACCCGATCGGGCCGCGCGGCGTCTACGACGAGGCCAAGCGCTACGCCGAGGCGCTGACGATGGCCTACCACCGTCAGCAGGGGGTGGACACGGCGATCGTGCGGATCTTCAACACCTACGGGCCGCGCATGCGCCCGCACGACGGCCGCGCGATCCCGACGTTCCTGCGCCAGGCCCTCACCGACCTGCCGCTGACGATCTTCGGCACCGGTAGCCAGACGCGGTCGTTCTGCTACGTCTCCGACCTGATCGACGGGCTGATCCGCCTGTCGGAGTCCGGCCTGCACGAGCCGATCAACATCGGCAACCCGAACGAGTTCACGCTGCTCGAGCTCGCCCAAGCCGTGATCGAGGCCACCGGGTCGCGCTCGGAGATCGTCTACGAGGCGCTGCCCCAGGACGATCCCCAGGTCCGCCAGCCGGACATCACGAAGGCCAGGGAGCTGCTGGGATGGGAGCCGCAGGTCGCCCTCAAGGAGGGGCTGCGGCGCACCATCGACGAAGCCGGCGCGGAGAAGCTCGCAGGCGCATCCGCGTGATGCGCAGGGGTCCCGTGTCCGCCGCCGAACACGAAACCCCGGTACTTCCGGCCGGGGAATGCGTTGTGGACCGGGAGACAGGCCGTGGCTGACGGGACCCAGACGACCGAACGAGCACGGAATGTGACGCCGGACGCGGCGCCGACGATCGTGCTCCCGCAGCAGGACGTACGCCGGCGCAAGCCGCCGGTGCTGTCCTTCCTGCTGCGGCTCGAGACCCTGCGCCGGATCGCCCGCGTCGTCAGCCTGATGGCGCTGGACTTCGCGGGCATCTTCGCGGCGATCCTGACGGCGCTGGTGTTCAAGGAGCTCGTCAAGCACGGCCACCTGCGGTTCCACGAGTCGCTGCAGACGACGAAGGACTCGATCGCCTTCGCCTACCTGCTGACGGTCCTGCTGTTCGCCAAGGAGGGCCTGTACGCCGAGCGCGCGCAGCGGCCGGGCATGCAGAAGATCGTCTCCTCGCTGTTCCAGGTCACGCTCGTGGCGCTGATCTACGCGCTGATCGCCACCAACCGCACGCAGTACAACAGCTACTACATCTTCTACGGGACGCTCGCCTTCGCGTTCGTGTACGTGGCCTCGATCCGCTGGGCCTACGAGAAGGCGACGGGGGCGATGCTGCGCGCCGCCGGCTACCGGCGCCGGGCGGTGCTGGTCGGGTCGGGCAAGCACATCGAGGACGTCGCGCACGCGCTGCGCGACGAGGTCAACGTGCCTGTCGAGATGCTCGGCTTCATCTCGCTGACGCCACGGCCGGACAACGGGCTGCCCTCGCTGGGCCGGATCGGCGACCTCCCGCGGGTGCTGGACGAGTACGGGGTCCAGGAGGTCATCATCGCCGACCCGGACTTCCCGCAGGACCTGTGCATCGAGCTGGTCGACCAGTGCCACCGGCGCGGCGTGCACGTGCGGATCGCGCCGTCGACGATGGAGATCCTCGTCCAGCGGGCGGAGTTCGTCCCGGGCGCGACGGTGCCGCTGTTCGAGCTGCGCCCACCGGTCTTCGAGGGCTTCGACTACGTGCTCAAGCGCTCGTTCGACTGGGCGGCGGCATTCATCATCACGCTGCTGGCGCTGCCCGTGCTGGTGGTCTCGGCGGTCGCGGTCCGGCTCTCCTCGCGCGGGCCGATCCTCTACCGCTCGATCCGCCCGGGCATCGGCGGCGAGCCGTTCGCCTGCTTCAAGTTCCGGACGATGCGCTACGACGCCGACCAGCTGCAGGCCGACCTCGAGTCGCGCAACGAGGCGTCGGGCGCGCTGTTCAAGATCGCCGACGACCCCCGGCTCACGCGCGTCGGACGCTTCCTGCGCCGCTACTCGCTCGACGAACTGCCGCAGCTGTTCAACGTGCTCGGCGGGCAGATGTCGCTCGTCGGCCCGCGCCCGCTGCCCCAGCGCGACTTCGACAAGCTCGACGACTGGCACAAGAAGCGCTACCTGGTGATGCCGGGGATGACCGGGCTGTGGCAGGTCTCCGGCCGCTCGGACCTCGACTTCGACGACCTCGTGCGGCTCGACTTCCTCTATCTCGAGCGGTGGTCGGTCGGCCTCGACCTGTCGATCCTGCTCAAGACGATCCCCGCCGTGTTCGCCAGGCGCGGCGCGTACTGAGCTGAGCCTCACCGTCGTCGTCGCCACCCGGTCGCGCGCCGGCCGGCTCCGGGCGCTGCTGCGGGCGCTCGACGGCGTGGACGTGGTGGTGGTCGCCGACGGGGCGACGCCGGAGGTGCTGGCGGTGCTCGACCGCGCGCCCGTGCGGATGGTGCGCCTCGACCCCGGGCGCGGGCCGGCGGCCGCGCGCAACGCCGGCTGGCGGGCGGCGGCGGCCGGCGTGATCGCGTTCACCGACGACGACTGCGTGCCGGCGCCCGGCTGGGCGGCGGCGCTGGAGGCGGCGGCCGGGGCGGCCCAGGACGTGATCGTGCAGGGGCCGGTCGAGCCGCTGCCGGCCGAGCGCGACCGGATCGGCCCGTTCGCGCGCACGCTGTGGGTGCGCGAGGGCGACGGCTTCTTCCAGACCGCGAACGTCGCCTACCCGCGGGTGCTGCTCGCGCGCCTCGGCGGCTTCGACGAAGGCTTCAGCCGGCCGGCGGGCGAGGACACCGACCTCGCCCTGCGCGCGCTGGAGGCGGGCGCGACGGTCCGCTGGGCGCCGGACGCGCTCGTCTGGCACGCCGTGCACGAGCCCGGCTGGCGCGGCCTGGTCCGCGACGCGCCGCGCTGGGGTACCGCGGTGCGGCTCGTCGCCCGCCACCCCGGCCTGCGGGCGCGCTTCCATCACCGCTGGTTCTGGAAGCGCTCGCACGAGGCGCTGCTGCTGGCGGCGGGTGGCGCGCTGCTGGCGCGGCGCACGCGCGGCCGCTCGCTGGCGGCCACGCTGCCCTGGCTGCTGGTCCACCGCACCGAGCACCCGGACCGCGGCTCGCTGGCCCGGGCGCTGCCGGCCCACCTCGCCGTCGACGCCGCCGAGGTCGCCGCGCTTGCGCGCGGCTCCCTCGAGGCGCGGACGCTGCTGCTCTGACGGCCCTCAGCGCAGCTTGATCTTCAGCCGGCGCTGCGTCTCGGCCCGGTTGCCCACCGGGTTGGTCCCGAGGGCGGCCGCCCGGGCGGCGATCCGCCGGTGGCGGGCGATCGATCTGAAGCCGGTCGCGAGGCGGACCTTCACCCGGCGGGTCTTCCCGGCGGCAACGGAGTACTTGGCCGTCCCGAGCACGACGACGGCACGCAGGCCGCCGACCCGGACCGCCTTCGCCGTGCGCAGCGTCAGCGTGCCCTTGCAGCGGCCCGTGTCCGACGCGGGGCAGCGCACCCGGACGACCACCGCCGGCCGCCGGCCGCGCGTCGTCGTCGCCGTGCCGGTGAGCAGCTTCAGCGCGGTCACGTCAGGCCCGGCGAGCGCGTCGACCGTCTCGCATCCGGACAGCGCGTCGACGCCCGGGGCGTCCACGATCGCGCGGTCGGCCCCGCTGCCGCAGCTGCCGAGATCCGCGGCGCGGTCGCGCAGCAGCAGCGCGTCGTCGCCGCCGTCACCGTGCACGCTGTCGGAGCCGCCACCGCCGTCGAGGACGTCGTTGCCCGAGCCGCCGCTGAGGACGTCCTCGGACGCGCCGCCGGTCAGGGTGTCGTTGCCCGAGCCCCCCTTGAGCACAAGCGATCCGATCACCGCCTCGCTGCCCGCCGCCGTCTTGAACGTGTCGTTGCCGCCGAGGCCGCGCAGGTCCAGCGTCTCGATCCCGCCGAGGTCGAACGACGACCCGCCGCCGGCGTTGGTCCGGTCGAGCTTCGCGCGCGTGCCGTTCGGGGCGAGCGCGAACTCGTCGCCCGCCGTGGGGGACCCGTTGACCTCCATCACGTCCTCGCCGGCATCGCCGTCCATCCGGTCCGAGCCCTCGCCGTCGTTCCACACCAGCGAGTCGTCGCCGGCGCCGCCGGAGGCCGTGTCGTCGCCGCGCCCGGGGATGATCCGGTCGTCCCCGCCGCCGCCGGCCAGCACGTCCGCGTCGTCGCCGCCGGTGATGAAG
>JAXDHL010000004.1:0-3366 GCA_034664525.1 Solirubrobacteraceae bacterium | reverse complement strand
GCCGACGCGGGCGGCGAGGTCGCTGTCCGGGTACGCCTCCCCGGGGCCGCGGCCGAACCACTCGAGGCCGTCGAGTGACGCGGGGACCGCGAAGCGCACGCCGAGGCGAGGGAGCGGGAAGCTCCACTCGCGGTCCGGGACGACCTCCAGCGCGAGCGCCAGGCCCCCGTCCTCCTCCGCGGTCCACGTGTAGGTCGCGAGCAGGCCGAGGTCGGACGCCGCGGGCGCGACGCGCGTGCGCACGATCAACGCCTGGCCCTCCCGCCGCACCGAGATCGTCCGGTGACGCATGCGGTCGAGGCCCTGCGCACGCCAGAGCGGCGCCAGCTGCTCGGGCCCGTGGTAGCCCTCGTCGTTGTCGGTCGGAGCGCGCCACACGTCGAGCCGCGGGCCGATCAACTGCAGCGCGCCGAGCCGTTGCAACACGCCCGTGCGGGGATCGAACGAGGCAGACCTCAAGGGGTCTGACCGGTTGAGGTTCGGGCGGGTCGGTGCCGGGCGGACGAGCGACTGGCCCCACGCGACCTCGTGGCCCGCCGGCGCCCACGGCTCGTCGGCCGCCAGCACCGCGCGCACCGTGAGCCACGTCTCCCCGGCCGTGAGCGGCAGTTCCTCCGGCAGCGGCAGCTCGGCCACCGCACCCGCCGGCAGGGAGCCGACCCGCACCTCGCCCGCGACGACCGGCACCCCTTCCTCCTCCAGGAACCACACGAAGGTCAGGTGCGAGAGATCGCGGAACGTGAACCGGTTCTCGATCCGCAGCCCGCCGTCGGTCCCCGAGCTGATCCGGACCGGCTCGAAGACCTTCTTGAGCTCGATCAGGCCCGGCGACGGGGTGCGGTCGGGAAAGAGCAGGCCGTCGGCGACGAAGTTGGAGTCGTGCAGCGGCTCGCCGAAATCGCCGCCGTAGGCAAAGAAGCCCCGCGACCTATCCCTGATCCCGTGGTCGATCCACTCCCAGATGAAGCCGCCCTGGCAGCGCGGATGGCGCTCGAACAGCGCCTGGTAGTCGGCGAGCCCGCCCGGGCCGTTGCCCATCGCGTGCGCGTACTCGCACAGGATGAACGGCATCCGGCGACGGCGGGCGTCGAGCGCGGGATCGTCCAGCGGCGCTTCCTCGCCCCGCCCGATCGCGTCGACCTCCTCGTGCGAGGGGTACATCCGCGAGTAGACGTCGACGTCGCGGCAGGACCAGTCGTGCTCGTAGTGCAGCGGCCGCGACGGATCGCGCTCCCGCGCCCACGCCGCCATCGCACCCAAATTCCTGCCGACACCGCTCTCGTTCCCAAGCGACCACAGGATCACCGACGGATGGTTCTTGTCGCGCTCGACCATCCGCCGCATGCGGTCGACGAACGCGTGCTCCCACTCCGGGTCATCCGACGGATTCCCCCGCCACTCCAGCGGAAAGAACCCGTGCGTCTCGAGGTCGCACTCGTCGATCACGTAGAGCCCGAGCTCGTCGCACAGCTCCAGGAACCGCGGGTGCGGCGGGTAGTGCGACGTGCGCACCGCGTTGACGTTGTGGGCCTTCATCAGCTCGATGTCCTGCCGCATGACCGCCTCCGACAGCGCCCGCCCCGCGTCGGGATCGAACTCGTGCCGGTTGACGCCGTGCAGCTGGATCCGGTGCCCGTTGACCTGCAGCAGCCCGTCCTCGACGACCACCCGCCGGAAGCCGACCCGCAGCGTCACCCGCTCGCCCCCCGTCGCAACGACGCAGTCGTAGAGGCGCGGGATCTCGGCACTCCACGCCTTCACCCGCTCGACCGTCACCGTCTCCCCGGCCAGAGCGGCGATGCCCAGCTCGGGCACCGTCACCCGCGCGTCCGCGCCCGGCACGTCCACCCGCAGCCGCCCGGCCCCGGTCACGTGGTCGTAGTCGGCGTGCACGAAGACGTCGTCGATCGCGCCCACCACAGGCCGTGACAGCAAGGTCACGTCGCGGAAGATCCCCGAGAGCCACCACATGTCCTGATCCTCGAGATACGAGCCGGATGACCACTGGTGCACCCGCACCGCGAGCACGTTGTCGGACCCGACCCGCAGCAGCGGCCCCACGTCGAACTCCGACGGCAGCCGGCTGCCCCGCGACACCCCCACGTAGTCACCGTTGAGCCAGACGCGGAAGCACGAGTCGACACCCTCGAAACGCAGCACCGCGGCACCCGCGAACGCCTCCGGCACCACGAACCGCAGCCGGTAGTCCCCTGTCGGGTTCTCGTCCGGCACGAACGGCGGATCGACCGGGAACGGGTAGCGCACGTTGGTGTAGGCGGGAGCGCCGTAGGCGTGCAACTGCCAGTGCGAGGGCACCGGGAGCCGATCCCACCCGCTGTCGTCGAAATCGCGGTCGACGAAGTCCGCGGGACCGTCGGCGCGGTCCGAGAGCCGGAACGCCCACGCCCCGTTCAAAGACAACGCGGGGACATCGGAACGCAGGAACGCGCGCGCCGGGCGGACCCCTTCGCCGGGCGAACGGTCTTCGAAATAGCGCACGGCGATAGCCTGACACCGTGGGCCTCAATGCGATCCGCTACGTCGTTCCAGCGGTCCTCGTCCTCGTCGGCTTCGTGATCCTGTTCACGGCCGGGGAATCGCTGCGCTGGGAGGGCTGGGCGATGTGCGTCGGCGCCGGCCTCGCGGTCCTGCTGCTCAACGTCCTCTACCGCTACGGCGCGACGGGCGACAAGGAGCGTACGGACGAGGACGAGGCGCGCGAGTACTTCGGCAAGCACGGTCGCTGGCCTGACGACGACGGCAACTAGCCTGTAGGTGAGTGCCGCTCTCCGTTCAGCTCGGGCTGTTCTTCGCCTTCCTGACCGCCCTGGGCTCCGTTCTCGGCTTCTTCCTCAAGTACAAGGGCGCCGTGCAAGCGCCGCCGGTCGAGTGGAAGCGCCCGCTGCACAGCACCATCGCGCTGTTCCGCTCGCCGATCTACACGATCGGCTGCATCGTGGCGACCACCTCCTGGGGCTTCCATGTGATCGCGCTCGGCTTGGCGCCGATCTCCGTCGTGCAATCGGTGATCGCCGGCGGCCTGGTGCTCGTGACCGTCGTCGCCGATCGCGTCTTCGGGCAGTCCGTCACCCGCCGTGAGTGGATCGGCGTCGGCCTCACCGCCGCCGGCCTCGCCTTCCTGGCCGCCACGCTCGAAGGGACGACCGATGCCGCCCACGGCGACTACGGGGAGGTCACGTTCGCCATCACCGTGACCGGTGCGACGCTCGTCGCCTTCATCCTCGCCCGCCGCGCCCACAGCGGGCCGGCGCTCGCGGTCTCCGCCGGCCTCTTCTGGGCCGGCAGCGACATCACGATCAAGGCGCTGAGCGGCAAGGCGGGGGACCTCGGGCTCGCAGTGATCAT
>JAXDHL010000003.1:0-6312 GCA_034664525.1 Solirubrobacteraceae bacterium | reverse complement strand
CCGAGTGGAAGACGGTCGGCAGCAGGTAGTCGCCGTTGGCGGCCGCCTCGCCCGGCATCGCCACGAACAGCACGTTCGTGAACGCCGTCTCGGCGACGATCGTCAGGTAGACGTTGGCGGCGGTGATGGCGTCGCCGGTGATGAAGCCCTCGCCGAACTGGCGGCCGATCGTGCCGGCGTAGCAGTTCGAGAACGCCTTCTCGGAGATGTCGAACCCGGCCGGGTCGACGTAGTGGTTCATGTAGAGCCGCTTGAGGTTCATCTGGATCGTCGAGTGACGGACCTCGTCGATCATCTGGATGGCGAGCCCGTTGTGGACCTCGGGGTTCGGCACCGCGTTGATCGCCAGGGGCATGGCGCGGGCGGCCGAGATCTCCGGGAACGGGATGATCGACAGGAACAGCTTCTGCCACTCCATCCAGCGCTGCTGGACCTGGCGGAACATGTTGCCGCGGATCGCGCCGTCCATCGCGCCGAAGACGCGATTGTCCTTTTCTTCCTCCATCGGGAAGTAGGAGCGCAGGACCTGCTTGAGCGGATCCTTCTTCGGCGCCTTCTCGAACGTGTAGTCGGTCGGGTACTTGTCGACCGGCTCGATGAACGTCGGATCCCAGGAGAGCTCCTGGATCTTGTTGTGCGCCTTGGTGATGCTGGCTCGGCTCAAGGCCGACACCTCCTTTGGATGCGATGCCCGTCGTCCGAGGCGGACGCGGGCGGCACGGACCGCTGGGTGCTGGGGCCGGCGGACCGTACGTCGGCCTCCGACAGTGCGGCAAGAACGCCGCGGGTTTGCGCAGATGCCTGGAATGCCAGGTGGCGGACGGTCTCCTCGAGCGACTCGTGCTCGTCGTGGAACGCCCGCAGCGTCGTCGAGATCCCGACCGCGCCGACCAGCCGGTGGCCGTCGACGATCGGGGCGGCGATGCAGCAGAAGTCGAGCCCGAACTCCTCACGGTCGCGGGCGACGCCGGTCCGGCGGACCGCCTCGAGCTCGATCCGCAGCACGCGCGGATCGGTGACCGTCGCGGGTGTGAAGCGCCGGAGCCCGGGGCTGACGTAGGTCGCGAACGCGTCGTGGCCGAAGTGCGAGAGGAGGATCTTCCCGAGCGCGAGGGCGTGTGCGGCGTCACCGATCTCGCGGCCCAGGCCCGGGATGCGCACGATCCCCTGCTGGCCGCGCTCGAACAGCACCCGCATGCTCGCGCCGCGCACGACGCCGAGGTAGGCGCGCTTGTGCGTGCGCGCGAACAGCTCGTCGGCGAGGCCGGTGAGCGTCGTCACGCCGTCGCTCTTCGGCGTCGCGGCGGCGCCGGAGGCCACGAGCGCGCGGAATCCGTCGGTGAGCAGGTAGCGACCGCCCGGGGCCCGGACCGCCACGGCCTCGTCGCAGAGGCTGGCGAGCAGGTTGTAGGCGGTGGAGGTGCTCTTGCCGAGCTCGGCGGCGATGTCCTCGGCGCGCACGCCGGCCGGGCGGGCCGCCAGCAGCGCCGTGATCTGCAGCGCCGCGCGCGCAGTGCTCAGGCCGCGATGGGCGCGCGGGCGATCGGGCGTGATGGCGCTCGGGGACATCCCTGCGTCGAGTGGACCACCCCGGCGTTACAGGGGCGCTTCATTCGCGCCGGGGGTGGCTCAGGCGAGCTCGCGGCGCAGCTGCCCGACGCGCGCGGCCGCCAGCGGGCGGCGCGGGTCGTCGAAGCCGACGTGCGTGAGCAGCCGCTTCCAGGCGAGCAGGTCGTCGGCCCCGCTGTCCGAGCGCACCCACGCCCACAGGGCCTCGGGGTCGTCGCCGGTCAGCACGGCCTGGCGCAGCCAGCCTTCGATGCGCTGGCGCTCGCGCTCGACGCCCGGCGCCTCCGACCACGGCAGCAGCGGGCCCGGGTAGGCCTCGGCCGCCTCGCGCAGGGCGCCGTCGGCGAGCAGCCCGGTGACGCGGCCGGCGTCGCTGGTGAACGGGCAGGTGATGCGGTAGTGGCCGGTCTCCACCCACGGCCCGATCAGCGCGCGCAGGCGCGAGACCTCGACCCGGACGCTCGAGACGCTGCCGCCGTCGCCGTGCAGCTCGGCGCACAGGGCGTCGGCGTCGAGGCCGGCCGGGTGCGCGGCCAGCAGCGCCAGGATCTCGGCCAGCCGCGGGCGCAGCTCGATGTGGCGCTCGCCGGCTTGCAGCGACGGCGTCGCGGCGCCGAGCAGCACGAGGTGGAACGGACGCGGCTCGGCCGTCGCCCGCGGACGCGAGCCCTCGATCGAGCGGACGAGGTAGGCCTCCCCGGCCTGGCCGAGCGGCTCCGCGACCCCGCGGGCGCCGGACGGCAGGTAGAGCTGGCCGCCGCCGTCGGGGATCGCCAGCCGGTCGGCGGCGTGCCACCACGCCGGCGGTGGCGTGATCAGGCGCCCGCTCGGGGCGACGAGCGCGCGCCGGGCCGGCTCGGCGGCGACCTTGTCGCCGTAGCGCTCGCGCAGCTGGACGTCACGGTCGGTGACCGCGAGCCGGAGCGAGATCTCGACCGCCTGGGCGGTCGCCGCCGCCACCGCGAGCGAGTGCGGGTGCACGGTCGAGAAGTCGCCGGTGAGGTCGATCACGCCGATCAGCTCGCCGGTCTCCGGATCGTGGATCGGGGCCGCGGCGCACGTCCAGCGCTGCACGTCCTCGTTGAAGTGCTCGGGGCCGAAGACCTGCACGGCGTGGTCGACCGCCAGCGCGGTGCCGATCGCGTTCGTGCCCGCGCCGGGCTCGCTCCAGAGCGTGCCCTCGCTGAAGTTCATCGACTCCGCGGCGCGCATCCGGACGCGCGCGTCGCCCTCGATCATCAGCAGCATCCCGTCGGCGTCCGAGACGACGATCAGGTACCCGGCCTGCTCGGCGATCGGCGCCAGGCAAGCATGGATCTGCGCCGCGGCGCGGGCGATCGGATGGTCGCGCCAGGCCTCGCCGACCTCGTGCTCGTCGGCCAGCACCGGGGCGAGGCGATGCCCCTCGGGGTCGACGCCGGCGGCGTACGACCTCCGCCAGGAATCGGCGATCGTGTCGCGCACGACCGCAGGATCCGCACCCTCCGCCTCCACCTCGGGATGCGTCAGCTCGTCGACGAACGCCTCCCACGCATGGCGCAGTTCGTGCGCCCGCACCATCGGTGCGGTTTCAACACCGACCGCCAGCCATGAGCCCACGGTCATATGGCCACCAGTCCTCTCTCCCCCAAACGGGTTCCTCGATAGCAGCGTACCTCGCCCGTGGTACGTGCCCCTAAATCCTTCGCAGATCTGACCAAAGGTCCTCCGCGCCCCGCGCCGGCGTTCGTGGTTCGGGCCCGGCCGGCGCCGCGCGTGTCCCGGCCGGACCTACCTACCAGCCGAGCGCGACCCGGGTCCCGGGTGGACCGCGATCGCGGCGGGGGAGGTGAGATCGCCGCACCGGCCGCACACGAGCCGGCTCTCGATGGTGCCGTTGCAGCCGGCGTGCCGGTACACGACCGGCGGGCCGTTCGGCGCCTCCCAGCGGTCGCCCCAGGCGGTGAGGGCGATCACGACTGACTGGAGGTCGCGGCCCCGCTCGGTCAGCAGGTAGTCGTGGTGCTCGGCGTGGTTGGAGTACGGCCGGCGCTCCATCAGCCCGGCGGCGACAAAGCTCTCGAGCCGAGCCGCGAGGACGTTGGAGGCCAGGCCGAGGCTGCGCTGGAAGTCGGCAAAGCGGGTGACGCCGCGGAACAGAGCGTCGCGGACGATTAGCAGGCTCCAACGCTCACCGACGAGCTCCAGCGCCCGGGCTGCAGAGCAGTTCTCGTTGGCATAGGTCCGCCCCAGCACGAACCTCACCCTACCGGACCGCACTTGCATCACGCAAGCACGAGGGATACGGTGCCGGCACCATGCAAGACCCTTCGAGGACGGAGAACCGATGAGAGCGACCGAGCAGGGCAACCCGTCACCGGCCGGGACCTGATCGACGATGCACACCGAGGAGGCCTTCGACGCGCTGGCTCAGCGGCTGCTCGACGCCGACGAACGGGTCGAGCGGGGCCGGATGATGCACTCGGAGGGGTTGAGGACGGCCGGCAGATTCTTCGCGTTCCTCAGGCATGACGAGCTCGTGCTCAAGCTCCCCGCCGAGCGGGTCCGCGAACTGTTGGCCGGCGGCGTCGGGCGGCCGTTCGACGCCGGCAAGGGGCGACCGATGAAGGAATGGATCTGTGTCGGCAGCGGCGAGCAGGCCGACTGGGGCGCCTACGCCTCGGAAGCCCGCGAGTTCGTCGCGTCGTCGGGCTGAGCGAGCGTCTCTAGGCGCTGGCCGCGGCCGCAGCCCGGGCGGCCCAGCTCGCGCAGAACGCCTGGACCACGACGGGATCGAACTGACCGTCCGAGCACCGGCGCAGCTCGGCGAGCGCCTGGTCGGGCGTGCGCGGCTCGCAGTAGGTGCGCCGGGCGGTCATCGCGTCGAACGCGTCGGCGACCGCGACGATCCGCGACCCGAGCGGGATCTGCTCGCCCTTGAGGCGGTCCGGGTACCCGGCGCCGTCCCAGCGCTCGTGCGAGGAGCGCACGAGCGCGGCCACGCCCTGCAGCGCGGGCGCCGCGGAGATGATGCGCTCGCCGATCAGCGTGTGGCGGCGCATGAACGCCCACTCGTCATCGTCGAGCGCGGCGGGCTTCTCGAGGATCGCATCCGGGATCGCGACCTTCCCGACATCGTGCAATTCGGCGGCGAGGCGGATCTGCTCGACCCGGTCGTCGGGGAGGCCGAGCCGGCGGGCGACCGCCTGGGCGAGGTCGGCGACGTCGTGCAGGTGCGAGGACAGCCCGGGACTGCGCTCGGCCAGCGCGCGCAGCAGCACGTCGGTGGACTGGCGGCCGGCGGACGCGCGGCCGGCCGACTTCTGCGCGTACATGCGCTGGTCGGCGATCCGCAGCGCCTCGGTGGCCGACTGCGCCTCGCGCGGCAGGAAGATCGAGCCGTACGAGCAGCCGATCGCGAAGCCCTCGCCGCGCTCGGACAGCGCCGCGCCGGCGCCGGCGATGATCGGCTCGGCCACCGACTCGCCCGGCGTGAAGACCGCGCAGAACTCGTCGCCGCCCATCCGGAAGGCGGTGCCGCGGCCGTCGAGGTAGCGGCGCAGGTTGCCGCCGAGGCGGACGAGCAGCTCGTCGCCGGCCGGATGGCCGAAGGCGTCGTTGTAGGCCTTGAAGCCGTCGAGGTCGAACAGCACGAGCACGAGCGGGCGCTCGTCGTCGGCGAGCGCGATCGCGCGGTCGAGGTGGCGGCTGAGCGCGCGCCGGTTCGGTAGCCCGGTCAGCGCGTCCGACAGCGCCTCGCCGCGGCTGTGGGCGAGCATCGCCAGGTTCTCGCGGAAGGTCAGCGCCAGGCGGCTCATGACCGCGATCAGCGCACCGGCCGACAGCCCGACCGCCAGCAGGTTGAGCGTCGAGTCCGCGGCGCCTACGACCAGCATCACCAGGCCGGCCGACGCGAACCCGAGCGGCACCGCGATCTGGCCGATGCCCTCGCGCTCGACGGTCTCGCGAGCGCCGACGGCGGGCTGCCAGGCGGCGAGCGACACGCAGGTCAGCCCGATCCACCAGCCGGCGTCGAACCAGCTCGGGGAGGTGAACGTCCCTTCCGCGGTCTTGACCAGGTACAGGGAGTCGGAGATCCAGAACACCACGATGCCGGCGCCGAGCAGCAGCCACGCCCGTCCGGCGCGCGCGCCGACCGCGGCCATCGCGCCGACGATGAAGCCGCCGATCACGAGATCCCACAGCGGGTAGGCGAGCGCGGTCGCGGCGCCGAGCGGATCGTCGGCGAGCGACTCCTTGACGGTGTCGAAGACCTGGCTCGCGCCGAACGCGCCGACCGCCAGCGCGGCGGTCAGGGCGTCCACGCGCACGGTCGAGGGCAGCCCCGGGTGGCGGCGGCGCAGCAGCAACACGCTGCCGGCCAGCACCAGCGGCGGCATCAGCAGGTAGCCCGCGTCGGCCGGCGACGGGAAGGGGACGGTCGCGACCGTCCACAGGACGCCCGTGTAGTAGATCTCGCCGGCCGTCCAGGCGCAGATGCCGGCCCCGATCAGCGCCCACGGCAGCCGTTCGTGCTTGGCGACCACGACCCGGACCAGGCACAGGATCCCGACCGTCCCGAGCGCGAGGTCGTGCGCGTAGCGATGGAACAGCGGACCGGCCTCGACGTGCGGGAAGAACGCGTTGCGCACGGCGGACACGGCGAGCCAGGCCCCGACGAGCAGGTAGGCCCAGCGCACGGCGCGCGGCATGGCGACCATGCTGGCGTTGATCGGGTCGGCGGCGCCGCAGCTTGAGACGCCG
>JAXDHL010000002.1:0-5292 GCA_034664525.1 Solirubrobacteraceae bacterium | reverse complement strand
CGCGGATCGCCGAGCTCGACGCGTCGGAGCGCTGGATCCCGGAGTTCCTGTCGCTCGCCACCGCGCTCGACAACTCCAAGAAGGACCAGACCTACAACACCCCGGCGGTGGCGACCCTGCTGCTGCTGGCCGACCAGGTCGAGTGGATGAACGCCAACGGCGGGCTGGACTGGTGCGTCTCGCGCACGCGCGCGTCCAGCGACGCGCTCTACGGCTGGGCCGAGGCGTCGGGGTTCGCGACCCCGTTCGTGGCCGACGCCGCCAAGCGCTCGCTCGTCGTGGGGACGATCGACTTCGACGACGCCGTCGACGCCGCCGCCGTCGCCGCCACGCTGCGCGCGAACGGGATCGTGGACACCGAGCCGTACCGCAAGCTCGGCCGCAACCAGCTGCGGGTGGCGATGTTCCCGGCCGTCGACCCGGCCGACGTGCAGGCGCTCACCGCCTGCATCGACTACGTGGTCGAGCGCTCCTGACGCTCACCGGCGGAGCGTGCCGTCCACCTTCCGGCTGATCAGAGGCCGGGCGAGTCCGGGACGGCGAGCGCGCCGTCCGTGAGCACCGGCTCCTCGGCGTCCTCGAAGGCGCCGAGCGTGGCCAGGCCGCACGGGGCGAGCGGCCCGTCCGCGGTCAGCGCGGCCGCGGCGTGCAGGCCCGCCGCGATCCCGAGCGGCCCGTCGAACGTCGAGGCCAGGTAGACGGCGCTGCCCGCAGCACGGGCGGCGTGGGCGTCGGCGAGCAGGCCGGAGATGCCGCCGCTGCGCGACACCTTCAGGCAGACGGCGTCGGCGGCGCCCGAGTCCGGCTCACCGGTCTCGTCCATCGCGATCGCGACGGGGGAGAGCGCCCGCAGCTCGCGCAGGGCTCGCACGCCGTGGACGGGCTCCTCCGCATACTCGATCCCGGACGGCGCCAGCGCGCGCAGGTTCGCCAGCGCCTCCTCGACCGTCGCCCAGGCGCCGTTTGCGTCGACCCGGATCGCGACGTCCGGGGCGGCGGCGCGGACGGCGGCGACGCGGCCCGCGTCGTCGCCGATCCCCACCTTGACCTTCACGCAGCGGAATCCGGCCGCGGCGGCCGCGGCAGCCGCGCTTGCGGCGCCGGCGCGGTCCGCGGCACCGATCGTCGCGTTGACGACCACGGCCGGCGCGGCGCGGGGGTGCAGCAACCGGGCGACCGGCGTCCCCGCGCGGCGGCCCTCGAGGTCCCAGAGGGCGAGGTCGACGGCGGCCAGCGCCTGCGGGAGGTCGCGCTCGGCACGGCAGGCGACGACGAGCTCGTCCGGCCCGGCGCCGGGCGGCGCGGCGGCGAGCACGGCGGCGTAGGCATCCAGCGCGGCGCGCACCGCGGCGCCCGGCACCCCGTCGTAGGGCTCGAGCGCGGCGGCCTCGCCGCGACCGCTCAGGCCGTCGCGGTCGGTCAGCGTCACCAGCAGCAGTTCGCGCTCGTCCAGCGTTCCCCAGGCGGCGACGAGCGGGACCCGCAGGCGCAGCCGCACGGGCTCCACCGCGAGCTGCATCAGGAGGCCAGGATCCCGGCCGCGAGGAGCAGGCAGAACAGCAGCTCCATCATCGCCGTGCCGGCGAGCGCGCGGTTGAGCGTCGGGCCGTCGGTGTGCTCGCGGATCGTCTTGATGAGGCGCACGCCGATCGGCAGCACGAGCCACGACAGCAGCACCCAGGCGTCGAGCGAGCCGGCGATCCAGGGGATCAGCACGGTCGCGAAGGCGCCGAGCACGACGACGGCGTAGAAGGTCCGCGTCCGCGGCCGGCCGAGCCGCACGGCCAGCGTCCGCTTGCCCGCGCGCCGGTCGGTCTCCATGTCGCGCAGGTTGTTGACGATCAGGACGGCGGCGGCGAGCAGGCCGACCGGGACCGCCAGCGCGAACGCCTCCCAGTCCCACCTCTGGACCTGCACGAAGTACGAGCCGGCGACGGCGGCGACGCCGAAGAACAGGAATACGAAGACCTCGCCGAGCCCCTCGTAGCCGTAGGGGCGCGGGCCGCCGGTGTAGAGCACGCCGGCCAGGATCGACGCGACGCCGACCAGCAGCAGCGCCCAGCCCGCGGTCGCGATCAGGTAGACGCCGCACAGGACGGCGAGCCCGAACGCGACGTAGGTGGCGACCAGCACCTGGCGGGGCGGGACAAGCCCGCCAGCGGTCACGCGGACCGGCCCGAGGCGGTCCTCGGTGTCGGCGCCGCGACGCGCGTCGGAGTAGTCGTTGGAGAGGTTCGCGCCGACCTGGATCAGCAGCGCGCCGAGCAGCGCCGCCACGAAGCGCAGCGCGTGGAACGTCCCGTCGGTCCCGGCCAGCGCGGTCCCGACCAGCACCGGCGCCGCGCCGGTCGGCAGCGTGCGCGGCCGGGCCGCCATCAGCCAGATGCGCAGCGCGCTCGGCCGCTCGGTGGCGGAGGTCCCGGTCACGGCCGTCGCGGGAACTTCGAGAAGTCGGGCGCCCGCTTGGCCTTGTAGGCCTCGCGGCCCTCCGCCGCCTCCTCGGAGCCGTAGAAGAGGAGGTTCGCGTCGTGCGCGAGCTGCTGCAGGCCCGCGTAGCCGTCCTCGTGAGCATGGAAGGACGACTTGACCAGGCGCAGCGCGAACGGCGAGAGCGCCAGCATCTCGCGGCACCAGACGACCGTCTCCTGCTCGAGCCGGTCGAGCGGCACGACGGTGTTGACCAGGCCCATCTCGAGCGCCTGCTGCGCGTCGTACTGGCGGCACAGCAGCCAGAACTCCTTGGCCTTCTTGGTCCCCACCAGGTCGCGCAGGACGGCCGCGCCGAAGCCGCCGTCCCAGGAGCCGACGCGCGGTCCGGTCTGGCCGAAGCGCGCGTTGTCGGCCGCGATCGTGAGGTCGCAGATGACCTGCAGCACGTGCCCGCCGCCGATCGCGTAGCCGGCGACCATCGCCACCACCGGCTTGGGCAGGCGGCGGATCTGGACCTGCAGGTCGGTGACGTCGAAGCCGCCGACCGCCTCGCCCTCGGCGACGTAGCCCGTGTCGCCGCGGACGCGCTGGTCGCCGCCGGAGCAGAACGCGAGCGGCCCCTCGCCGGTGAGGACGATCACGCCGACGTCACCGTCGCGGCGCGCGCGCTCGAACGCGTCGGACATCTCGCGCACGGTCTGCGGCCGGAACGCGTTGCGGACCTCGGGGCGGTCGATCGTGATCTTCGCGATCCCGTCCCCGCTGAGCTCGTAGCGGATGTCCTCGTAGGACGGGTCGGGCGCGGGGGTCCAGGTGACGGGGGTCATGGCCGGTCGTGGAGGGTACCGTCGGGCGGATGGAGCCCTGGCTGACGCGTGCCGCGAACCTGCGCCCGGAGCGTGAGGCGCTCGAGGGGATCACCTACGCGGAGCTGCACGCGCGGGCGGCGTCGGCCGAGCTCGGGCCTGTCGCGCCGGGGGACCGGGTGGCGCTCGCGCTGCCGCCCGGCGAGGACTTCGTGGTCGCCTTCCATGCGCTGCTGCTGCGCGGCGCGGTCGCGGTCCCGCTCGACCTGCGGCACACGCCCGCCGAGCGGGCGGCCCGCGCGCGCGGGACCGTCGGCACCATCGACGCGCCGCTGCCGGCCGGCGACGCGCCCGCCGAGCCCCGGGCGTGGTCGGCCGGCGACGTCCTGATGGTCGTCCACACCTCCGGCACCACGAGCGAGCCCAAGCCGGTCGAGATCACCTACGGCAACGTGCATGCCAACGCGCTCGGCTCGGCCGTCTCGCTCGGTCTCGACCCGCGCGAGCGCTGGCTGTGCCCGATGCCGCTCTCGCACGTCGGCGGCCTGATGGTCCTGCTGCGCTCGGTCATCTACGCCACGACCGCGGTCCTCGTCCCGCCGCCGTTCGACGCGGCACTGATCGCGCGCCGGCTCAACGCGGGCGACGCGACCGTCGCGTCGCTCGTCCCGACCATGCTGGCGCGCGCGCTCGATGCCGGCCTCGAGCGGCCACCGAACCTGCGCTGCCTGCTGCTCGGCGGCGGCCCGGCCGACGCCGGCCTGCTGCGCCGCGCGCTCGCCGCCGGCGTGCCGGTGTCGCAGACCTACGGGCTCACCGAGGCGACCTCGCAGGTGACGGTCTCCGAGCCCGGGGACCCGTGGACCGCCGGCGCGCCGCTGCCGGGCGTGGAGGTGACGATCGAGGCCGACGGCGAGATCGTGGTCGAGGGGCCGGTGGTCGCCGGCGGCGGCCCGCTGCGCACCGGCGACCTCGGCCGGCTCGACGAGCGCGGGCGGCTGGTGCTGATCGGCCGCAGCGCGGACACGATCATCACCGGCGGCGAGAACGTCGCTCCGGCCGAGGTCGAGGACGTCCTGCTGGCGCATCCGGCGGTCGCCGACGCCGGGGTGATCGGCCGGCCGGACGGAGAGTGGGGCGAGCGGCTCGTGGCGAGGGTCGTGCTGCGAGAAGGCGAGCGGCTCGATCCGGACGCCCTCGCCGCCTGGTGCCGGGAGCGGCTGGCGGCCTTCAAGGTGCCGAAGGCGTTCGAGGCTGCCGGCGTCCTGCCCCGGACGTCCTCCGGGAAGCTGCTGCGCCGCGACCTCTAGCAATCGCATCATCCGGCCGACGGAAGGGTTATGTTCGCCGCCATGCGTCCGTCTCCACGCGCTGGGCTGCTCCTGGTGGTCCTCAGCCTCGTGATCCCGTCCAGCGCGTCCGCGGACACGACCGTCCCGCCGGGCGCGAGCGTCCAGACCGCGGTCACCAACGCGGGCGCGGGCGAGACGATCACGATCCAGGGCGCGCACACGGAGGACGTGACCGTCGACAAGCAGCTGACGCTTGTCGGCGTCGACAACGCCTCGCTCACTGGCTCGTTGACCTCGTCGGCGGCGGGTGTGGTCGTCAAGACGCTGAGCATCGCCACCACCGCCGGTACGCCGGTGAGCACCTCCGGCTCAGGCGGCCTCACGCTCGCGAACCTGCTCGTCCAGCGCACCGGCGGCAGCGCCGGGACGCCGCTGATCGCCGGCGGCGGCTCGGGCGGCCTGACGCTGACCGACGTGATCGGGATCAACACCGCCGGGCCGGCCCTCTCGCTGACGTCCGCCGAGACGCTGGTGCAGCGCGCCACGCTCGCCACCACGGAGGCGGCATCGGACGCCGTCGACCTCGCTGCGGGCGCCGCGAAGCTCACCGTCGACTCCTCGATGCTGATCGGCGGCGGCTCGGCCGCGGGCCTGAAGGTCACGAACACGGCGCCCGCCACGGCCCTCGCGCCGCCGGCCGCCATCACCGTCGCGCTGCGCCACGCGACCGTCACCGGGTCGAAGGGCATCGTGCTGGACGCCAC
>JAXDHL010000001.1:0-6050 GCA_034664525.1 Solirubrobacteraceae bacterium | reverse complement strand
ACGAAGTGCGACAGCGCGACCGTGAACTTCGTGATCGCCGGCAGGTCGCCGCCGAAGTCCTTGAAGACCCCGACGAACACCGGGACGATGAACGCGATCAGCGCGATCAGGACGATGAACGCGAACGACAGGACGACCGCCGGGTACATCATGGCCGCCTTGACCTGGCGGCGCAGGGAGTCGTCGGCCTCGAGCTGCGCGGCGACGCGCTCCAGGGACTCCTCGAGCACGCCGCCCGTCTCACCGGCGCGGACCATCGCGACGTAGAGCGGGTTGAAGACCTTCGGATGGCGGGCCAGCGCGTCGGAGAGCAGCAGGCCGGCCTCGATGTCCTCGCGGACGGCCGACAGCGTCTCCTTGAGCTTCTCGTTCTCCGCCTGCTCCTCGAGCACGTAGAACGCGCGCAGAAGCGTCATGCCCGACGAGATCATCGTCGAGAGCTGTCGCGTCATCACGGTCAGCTCGGCCGCCTTGACGCGCTTGGGCATGAGCCGCAGCTCCATCTGGAGCCCGCTCTTGACCTCGGTGACGTCCTGGACCGTCAGGCCCTGGGCGCGCAGCTGGTCGGTGACGTCCTGCTTGGACGCGCCGGACAGCTCGCCCTTCCGCGGCAGGCCCGTGAGGTCGACCGCCTTGAAGCTGTACGTGGAGGCGGCCATCAGACGCCCACCGTCGCGTGGAAGTCGGCGGACCCGTCGTGCGATCCGATCGTGCCGGACTCGGCCAGGCGGCGCAGCTCGGACGGGTTCGATGACCGGCTCTCGGCCATCTTCATCGTGATCTTGCCTTGGCGGACCAGGCCGGCCAGCGAGGCGTCCATCGTCTGCATGCCGTGCGACGCGCCGGTCTGGATCAGCGAGTAGATCTGGTGGATCTTGCCCTCGCGGATCAGGTTGCGGACGCCGGCGGTCGGGACGAGCACCTCGGCGGCGACCGTGCGGCCCTCGCCGTCGGCGGTCGGCACCAGCGTCTGGGTCACGATCCCCTGCAGGCCGACCGCGAGCTGCATCCGGACCTGGCCCTGCTGGTTGGAGGGGAACACGTCGATGATGCGGTCGATCGTCTGCGGCGCGTCCTGCGTGTGCAGCGTGGCGAAGACGAGGTGGCCGGTCTCGGCCGCGGTCAGCGCGGTGCCGATCGTCTCCATGTCGCGCATCTCGCCGACGAGGATGACGTCGGGGTCCTGGCGCAGCGCGGCCTTCAGGGCGAGGGCGAACGACTGGGCGTCCGTCCCGAGCTCACGCTGGTTGACGATGCACTTCTTGTGCGTGTGCACGAACTCGATCGGGTCCTCGATGGTGAGGATGTGCTCCGAGCGGGTCTCGTTGATCTCGTTGATCATCGAGGCGAGCGTCGTCGACTTGCCGGAGCCCGTCGGGCCGGTGACCAGCACGAGGCCGCGCGGCCGCTTGGCGAAGTCGCGGATGATCGGCGGCAGGCCGAGCTCCTCGATCGGGACCGTCTTGGACGGGATCAGGCGGAACGCCGCGGAGACCGAGCCGCGCTGGTGGTACGCGTTGACGCGGAAGCGGCCCTTGCCGGGGACCGCGTAGGAGAAGTCGAGCTGGTTCAGCGTCTCCAGCGTCTGGCGCTGGGCGTTGTTCAGGACCGAGTAGACGATCTCGCGCGTGTCCGTCGGCGTGAGCCGCGGCAGGCCGTCGATCGGCGAGAGCGAGCCCCGGATGCGCAGCATGGGAGCGACGCCCGGGGTGATGTGGAGGTCGGACGCGTTGCGTTCGACGACCGTGACGAGGATGTCCGCGAAGTCGTATTGCATGCCACGTCCCTCATCGGCAACCGGTCCAGGATCCTGTAGTTGGCGTGGACGTCACGTCGCCACCCGCTCGGCGGGGACGGCCTCGAGCGGCAGCTCGACGACGAACGCCGTCGCCTGCCCCGGCAGCGACTCCACCCAGACCCGCCCGCCGTTGGCCTCGATGAAGCCGCGCGCGATCGCCAGGCCCAGCCCCGATCCGGGATGCCCGTCGGTGCCGGCCCGGAAGAACGGCTCGAAGATCCGCTCGGCCTGCGCGCGCCCGATGCCCGGCCCGCGGTCGACCACGCGCATGAGGATGCGCCGCCCGACGTCGCGGATCCGCACCGACACCGGGTGCCCGGCGCCGTGCCGCGCCCCATTCTCGAGCAGGTTCGCAAACGCGCGCTCGAGTTGCGCGGCGTCGGCACGGATCGGCGGCAGCGACGCGTCGACCGAGAGCGTGAAGGTGCCCTCGGGCAGGCCGAGGTTCTCGATTGCTGCGTAGACGATCTCATCGACCGCGCACCACTCGACGCGCGGATCGGCCGCTCCGGCCTCCAGTCGTGAGAGATCGAGCAGGTTGTCGATCAGGCGCGAGAGTCGCAGCGCCTCCGTCCGCATGTCGGCGGTCAGCTCGCCGTGCTCGCCGGCGCTGATGCCCGGCGAGGCGACCGCCTCGACGGCGGTGAGGATGGCGGTCAGCGGCGAGCGCAGGTCGTGCGAGACGGACCGCAGAAGCGCCGTCTTGAGCACGTCGGACCGGCGCAGCGCGGCGGTCTCGACGACGTCGTTGAGCAGCGCCTCCCGCTCGCGGCCGGCCGCGAGCAGTGCCTCCAGCGACGGCACGACGCGCAGCTGCAACCGGCCGAGCACAGGCTCGGGCAGCGTCGCCGGCACGAGCAGCGTGCCGATCTGGCGCGGACCCTCGTGCAGCGGGAGCGCCGCCCGGCGCTCGTCGCCATCGACGGCGCGCAGCTCGAGCGCGGCGGACGGCAGCTCGAGGGTCTGCGCGAGCCGACGCGCGACCAGCGGCAGGGCGTCCCCGAGGCGCTCGCCGCGCAGCAGCAGCCGGGCCATCTCCGCTGCGAGGTCCGCCTCCCGGCGGCGCTCCTGCGCCTCCTGGGCCCGCTGGCGCCCGCGTTCGGCGAGCTGGGAGACGACGATCGCCGTGATCAGGAAGATGACCAGCGCGACCAGGTGCTCGCCATCGCGGATCGTGAAGCGCCCCGTCGGCGGGATGTGGAACCAGTTGAACGCGGCGGCGCTGGCAAACGCGGTGGCGACGCCGAGGCCGCCGCCCCACACCGACGAGACGAGCAGCACGCTGACGAGATAGACGACGCCGAGCGACGTGACCGGTGCGACGTCGGCCAGCGGGTAGATGAGCAGCGTCGTGAGCCCGACCGCCAGCGCCCCGACGCCGGCGCCGAGCAGCAGGGGCGGCCGGTGGGGGCGTGCGCCGGGCACGGCCAGAGCCTACGCCGCAGAGCTAAGCCTGGATCGAGGCTAAGCGCGCGACCCGGCGACGCGGGCGATCTCGGCGATCGACGTGACGCCGCGGCGGACCTTCTCGAGCCCGTCCTCGCGCAGACGCATCATGCCCTCGCGCACGGCCTCGTGGGCGATCGCGTCCGCGGTGTCGCGCGCGACGGCCATCTGGCGGATCGTCTCGGAGACCGTCATCACCTCGTACAGGCCGATCCGGCCCTTGTAGCCGGTGCCGCCGCAGCGCGCGCAGCCGACCGGCTCGTAGCACTCGAGGTCGAGGCCGACGTTGAAGCCGTTCGCGCGCAGCACCTCGGCCGGCAGCATCACGCGGCGCTTGCACTCGTCGCACAGGCGGCGCGCGAGCCGCTGGGCGACGACGGCGTCGATCGCGGTGCCGACCAGGAACGGCTCGATCCCCATCTCGGTGAGGCGGGTGATCGCCGTCGGCGCATCGTTGGTGTGCAGGGTGGAGAGGACGAGGTGGCCGGTCAGCGACGCCTCGATGGCGATCTGCGCCGTCTCGCGGTCGCGGATCTCGCCGACCATGATGATGTCCGGGTCGGCGCGCATCATCGCCCGCAGGCCCTGGGCGAAGGACAGCCCCGCGCGGTTGTTGACCTGGACCTGGGAGATGCCGTCCATCTGGTACTCGACCGGGTCCTCGATCGTGATGATGTTCTTCTCGGGCGAGTTGAGCTGGTTGAGCGCCGCATACAGCGACGTCGACTTGCCCGAGCCGGTCGGCCCGGTCACCAGCACGGCGCCGTAGGCCTGCGAGAACGCCTTCGTGAACCGCTCGCGCGCCTGCGGGAGCATGCCGAGCTGGTCGAGCTGGATGTTGACGTTCGACTGGTCGAGGATGCGCATGACCACCGACTCGCCGTGCGAGGTCGGCAGGGTCACGACGCGGATGTCGATGCGCTTGCCCTCGAGATCCATCGAGACGCGGCCGTCCTGGGGGATCCGGCGCTCGGCGATGTCGAGGTCGGCGAGGATCTTCACGCGCGAGATGATCGTCGGCACGATCTTGACCGGGATCACGGCGGCCTCGAGCAACACGCCGTCGACCCGGTAGCGGACCTTCATCTCGAGCTCGAACGGCTCGAAGTGGATGTCGGACGCGCCCCGGTCGACCGCCTCGGAGATCACCCGGTGCACGAGCCCGATGACGGAGGCGTCCTCCTCCCCGCTCGCGCGCACCTGCAGCTCGGAGAGGTCGTAGAGCGGGCCGGCCTTCGGCTGCGGCCCGGTGGGCTCGGGCGCCTCGTCGGGCAGGTCGTCGACGACGGCCTCGCCGCGGGCGATGGCGTCCAGGCGCGAGAGCGCGCGCTCGATGTCGGGCGCGGCCGCGACGGCCGGGCGGACCTCGTAGCCGGTCATGACCGCGATGTCGTCGACGGCGAGCACGTTCGCCGGGTCGGCCATCGCCACCAGCAGCGTGCGGTCGTTGACGAAGGAGACCGGGATCGCCTGGTAGCGCTTGACGGCGGCTGGCGTCACCAGCTTGGCCGCGTTGGGGTCGAAGCGGTACTCCGACAGGTCGACGTGGTCGAGCCCGAAGCGCTCGGCGACCGCGCGCGAAAGCTGCTCCTCCGTGAGCCTGCCGCTCTGCAGCAGCACGCGCTCCGGTGCCGAGCCGGTTCGCTGGGCCTCGCTGACGGCGCCGTCCATGTCGGCGCGCTCGACGAAGCCGAGGTCCACGACCACGTCGTCGAGCCGGCGGCCTGAGCCGCCACGCCGCGACGGGGGCGTGACGCCCGGTCGTCGCGTCTGGCTGGGACTTGCCTCGGCTGTCGAAGGAGGAGGGTTCATACGGCTTCGTCGTCCTGCACTGCCCGCCGCATCACATCGATGGGAACGGGACGGCCGATCCAGTGCTCGAGCGACGCTGCGCCCTGGCCGACCAGGATCTCCAGCCCGTCGACCACGTCCGCCCCGGCCGCGCGCGCTGCGGCGAGGAAGGCCGTGCCTCCGGCGCTGTAGACCATGTCGACCACGCAAGTACCGACTGCAAACGCATCGGCATCGACGGGCAAGCGCTTGAACGGGTCGTCACCGTTCCGCAGCCCGACGGACGTGCACTGGACCACGAGGTCGAACGGCTCGGGCTCGGTGACCGCGCGGCCGCCGAGCTCGCCGGCGAGGCGCTCCGCGCGCTCCGGTGTCCGGTTCCAGACCTGGACGTCGGCGGCGCCGGCCTGCACGAGGGCATGCACGGCGGCACGGCCCGCGCCGCCCGCGCCGAGCACGAGCGCCCGGCGGCCGGCCGGAGCACAGTGGTCTCCGATAGCGGTCAGCAAGCCCCTCACGTCAGTGTTGTCGGCAGCGATCCGGCCGGCCTCCAGCGTCAGCATGTTGGCGGCGCCCACGGCCTCGGCGGTGGCCGTCGCCTGGTCGGCGATCGCCAGGGCCGCCTGCTTGTGCGGGATCGTCACGTTGACGCCCCGGAACCCGGCCGCTTCCAGCGCTTTGACCGTCGCCGGGAAGTCCGCCGGTGGGATCGGCAGGCGCTGGTAGCGCCAGTCGCCGAGCCCGAGCGCGCGCAGCGCGGCGTTGTGCATGGCCGGCGAGCGCGAGTGTGAGACGGGCCAGCCGCAGACGCCGAGGCGCGTCGTCACTTCGTCGGCGACTTGCCGCCGTTGGCGGCGCGCGCCGCGTTGTAGCGCGCGAGGTCGCGCTGGAACTGCGCGTCCGTGGAGGAGAACGCGTGGCCGCTGGTCCCCGGTTTCACGACGTAGAAGCGATACGAGACGTTGGCCGGATGCGCCGCGGCCTGGATCGAGGCCAGTCCCGGGTTGCCGATCGG